>JAADHG010000231.1 GCA_013151975.1 Chlorobiota bacterium
GTATCTAAATTAAATCTCTTTGGATATTTTGTATTCCAATGTTTCATCAAATGTCCCTTATAGGTAGTAAAACAACATATTTTGCCTAACGTCCGCCAAAAACGAATCGCAGCGTAGTTTTTGGCTCCGGTTGATGCGCTTGTTAAGTGCAGTTTGGTTCACAACCAGGCCATATAAAATTGAGTATTTCAGCAATATACCCAAAACTGAAAAACATAAGAGTAAGAAATAGCATGCTTGCATATTGCCCCCAATGTACACCCGGAATTATTACAGACATTTCTGGACTTTTAGGGTTATATGAAACTTCAATTTCACTACCAACAGTATATTTCTTTACGTATTTTTCTGCATACCTTTTGGTAAACCCAGAGGTACCCATATAGGTAAAGTTATTGTTAGAGTAATTTCGAAAGTTAAGGCTATATTGATACTCAATTTTTGGTGAGTAAAAAGCAAGACCTTTTCCTCCATTTTTTGTTTCAATACAGGATGATTTAACAGTGGCTATAATCTTCGGCCAATTGGTGCTCATTTTACCACGAATAAATTTTTTGGCAGAAAAAACTACAAACCCAAGCCATATTGCGAACATATATAACTTCAATTGAAAACCAGCGTCCACTATTACTCCTTAAGGCACATAACGTTTGAGTTAACCGGCCGTTTTATACAGAGCAGAGCGGCGCGGGTATAAAACGGTCGGGTTGGACGACTTGTTATAAGCTTATTTTCCTGCAACCGTCATACCTGGGACTGAACTTGCAACAGTTTTTGAATTTTTTTCATCTATCATTAAAGTTGTTCTGTAAAACTTACACTCTTCTATTGTGCAATTTTTTAGAATAACGATACCAGTTAACATAGTGTTGTCAGGTATAGGTATAATGTCACCTGTCTCATAAAAATTAGTATAAATGTAAGTACCACCCATCAAAGCAATTGCGCCTGGCCCTACAAACGAACATCTTTTGAAGTGCTTATTTTCATGAAGCAGAATTCCTGGTATTCGTAGGTCCTCGATTGGGATAATTAAATCTTTGAAGCTGTCTTGCAAAGGGTTTATGTGACTTTTAATCTGACTTAAAGCCCTAGTATATTCAGCATAAGCTGTTTGGCCTTGTGCAGATTTAATAAGATAAAAAATAAGAGATATGCTAATTGAGGCAATTAATCCAATAGCTATCCATGCAATAATTCCTAGCTCGTTGAAGAATGGCAAATCTGATGCTAGAAATCCGGTTGCAGCACCACTACCACCAATAATAAAAATTGTTATTAGCTTCCATAACCAATCTGCAGCAGACATGCCTGTAGCAAATATTGTTATCGAATTAAAGAGTTTATTTTTCATAGTGTAAGGTCTTTATTGCCAATGGGTTTTTAAATTTATAACGACTTAGCTCAGCGGCAGGCGAAAGTGGCGCGTATTTTTGCTTCGCAAAAATTGCGACGCTTTTGACTGTCAGCTGCAGCGTATTATTAGCGAAATAACTACCAGCGGATTGGATCAATTACTTTTGAACCTTTTGATGCTGTTTGTATTGCCCCCGGTATTTCCTTAGCTTCAACCTCACCTTTAGCAACAATTGCTTTTAGAATATTTGGAAAGTAATCAGAATCTACCGTATTCGCTCTTAGTTTAACGATGGTACCGTTTACTGGGGTTGGTACCCATGTATCCACACCGTTATCACGTACTAGCATATTACCTTCACTTAATAATGTAAAGCTTCCGCATGCGCTACCAACTTCTGATAACACATATAAACCAAAGCCGGAATTTTGCCATTTATTTTTATCAGGCTCTTCTGTGTTTACTGTAATACCTGGTTTCATGGCAAGTCGTATTGCTGAACGTGGATTTATTACTGTGTGCGTTTTTGATAGGCTAGTTGGAATGCCTATACCTTCATCAGCAATAGCAATTTCAGCATAACCATTACTCCAGCGTTGAGCCATAACGTAACAACTGTCAATTTCTGCATGTTCAAACACATTACGCACCACCTCGCGTAAACAAAAAGCAAGCATATCAACCTTAGTTATGTCAGATTTACGCGGATATATTAAAGATGCTAAATCATATGACCTTTTAGTTATTTGTTCTTGGATGTAAACATCTTGGTCTTTGAATTCATCTTTTGTTATTTCTGTAATAGGCAAAAATGACCTTCCACCAGTAGTCTCATTTAAGCCATTACCAACATCAACTCCAATAAAACGGAAGAAGCCAAAGTAACCTAAGTATGAAATTGCGCCAGTACCTCTACCTACTCCAGCTGCCTGAGTATTAAATTTATTTTTAAATCTTCTGTTAATAATTTCTCTAATGCCTAATGCAGATATCAATACACCAGAAGGATATACAAAACGTAAATTAGAGAAATTTAGAACTAATATCTCCTCATTTTTTGCACGCCAAATATCATTAATAAACCTTGCAGCGCTTACATCATCTAATTGAGTTGGACAGTAGATTTGCATATTCTTTTATCGCTAACGACTAATTAACCGGCGCCGCGTTTTTTACGGCGTCCGAGTAAGCGAAAGCGAACAAGTTTAATGCCTTGTTAGAAGTTGGTTCCATTCTAGCAATATACGCCTTCTTGGTGACCATGACGAATCGGTTAGTTTTAGTGTTTTAAACAGATGCTTACATGTGATTTTAGAATGATTTTATTTCAGCTACTTATTATTTTCTGATGCTAGACAATGCAGTATAAGATGAAAGAAGTAATATCCTGACTTCTCATTCTATAGCTATTGCCTTTGTATTTTACTGACTGGCGACCAGTAAGATTATTAATCTTTTGACTTCTAAGGCTAAGCTCAGCGGCTGGCCAAAGGGGCGTGGATTTTTGCGTATGCAAAAACCGCGACGCTTTGGCCAGCCGCTGTAGCGCCTTGTTGGGCGGAAACATGCACAATATCATATTAACGAATATCATTTTTAACAAAGGTACGAACGACAGCAAACGCATAATGATTATATATAAGACAAGAATATGCCAACTACTGTAATAATTGCTATCAAAACGAATGCCTTCCATCTTGTTTGACACGCGAGTTCATAAGCCTGATAGTAAAGCTTGTCAAAACGGTTGCTTTTCTCATGGCTTTCTTCCCATTCTTTCATTTCTGAAGCGGTAAGCGGAGTCCCTCTAGATTCTTCTTTCGACATTAGTCTTCGCTCGAATGCAGGAAGATCTTTCTGTCGGATATACAAATCAATGATCTCTGAAAAATATAGCTCTTTTGGTAGTGGCCTTATGAATCCAGTTTTCCCGAGAAAAATTTTCATAAATTCAATATCAACAACACCTAGTTCGCCGTAAGCCTTTGATGCGAATTTTATCGGCCTTACATATGCATTTATGGCGATCACGACTACTGCACAGTTTATTACCAAGAGTATTCCAATTGTAGATATTGAAAGAGTTGCTATAACAAAAACATTCATCAAGCCAAAATAACCGAAATACACCAACATGAATTGAAAAGCAGATGCAATTAGCCAAGAAAAGAAAACTCGGTGTAGAATACGTGACGTTTCAGACGTAAACTCATGACTGAGGTATCTATATGATGTCGGCATGGTGAAGAAAGGAGCAGCCCCGAGTAACCCAGAAATGAAAATACGCAATGCAGGATAATGCTCAGTAACCTTAGAAATGAATTCATCAATGGTCATTTAGATGCAAGATTTTTAATCGCCCAACGCTTTGCTCAGCGGCAATTTAAAGTGGCACGTTTTTGCGAATAGCAAAACAAGTGCCGCTTTGAATTGTCCGCTGGAGCTATTTGTTATGTAATTATATTTCCAATCCAGCTTGTTTCATTCGAGGAATATGTTTTATCACTTCCACAACCTCATACCTATTATTTGTAAAAATTCCAGTATCTTCATCTTTAGCTTGATACACCTTTAGTTTTACTCTTATTGAGTCACCCGGTGCGATCATTATTTTATGAGCAAAAAAATCATTAAAAAAGTTATCATCTAAAACAGGTGCAGATATTTTTATACCTCTCCACACGAATTCCCACTTTCGGTTACCACGCTCTAATATAGCTCTTAAAATATTTAGATCAGCCACCTCAATTACAAACCTTTGGTTTTCCTCTACTTCAGGTGGTTCAGATAACAGATGAAAATTTTCTCTAGAAATTAATATTGCGGGTGATTCATCATCCATTCTTGGTGTTATACCGATGCTATCTACATTTGGGTCTTTTTCTACAGCCTCAAATGTTCTGCTTATGCTTTGTTTGAATTTTTCTGATTTTTCTACTTCTTTTACGCAATCATGAACTTCCCGTGGAACAATTATTTTTTTGTCGCCTTGTTCTATAACTACTTCTTCTTTATTTACAATTACATTTATTTCTATTTCAGGTGACAATGTATGCTGGTAAACATATGCTGCTATTACACTTAGAGTTATAACCTTAAGGTTGTCTTTTGAAAATAAATTCTTTGCGCCATTGTAAAGTGTCTTTACTTTAACCTTAAAGCTACCTTCACCAAAAGCTTCAACTACTACTTCTACATCGTAGCCTGGGTTTATTAATGAATTCGCAGACTTTACTGCGTCAGCAACAGATACCAACGATGAAGCAAGTGTATATGCATTTATTCTTTTTGGTTTTCCACCAAAATATAATACAAACTCCTCTTCAAACTCTCGAATATCTATGACTTGCATTTATGCTTCCTTTTTTTACATAACAGTTTATTAGATGGAATTCCATATAAGTCATTTTAAACCTTTGTCCAATGTGGCACTTTTATTGAATTAAATCAAGCAGGTAATATATTAACCTTTTATTTTATCAGTTTGCGAATACGGAATGATACTTTGATTGTATTTATGAATTATTAATATAATAATATTATTG
>JAADHG010000227.1 GCA_013151975.1 Chlorobiota bacterium
TGTAAGATTAAGTTTAGTATATATAAATACTTTGCCATTACTCACAGGGTTAGGAAAAATATTAAGATTTTCAATGTTTTCAGTTTGGTCATTATGCACTAAGGCATTATTAGATTGCGCATAAGTAGATAGCGACACAAAAAGTATCCCAATGAATAATAATTTAAAAATGTAGTTTTTTTTCATAGATGTTGGATTAATATAAAAAACATTATTATGTAAAATTAATAAATAGTTTGCAAGAATTGTACCAAAAACATGTTAAAAAAATCTCCAGTTTGTCGAAAAAGTTAATATAATGTAAGTTCTAGGTTACATTAATGTTATTTGTTTTTAATATTATCTAATTCTTTTTGATTAATATTATCTTTATAGCATTAAATTCTTATCACACATTTAATTAATGGAAAAAAGAGATATAAAAATACTATTAGTTGACGATGAACCAGATATTTTAGAAATAGTTGGTTATAATTTGTCTTCAGAAGGCTATAAAGTCATTACTGCTGAAAATGGCGCAGAAGGGGTTGAAAAGGCAAAAAAAGAAAAACCACATTTAATTATTTTAGATGTTATGATGCCTGAGATGGATGGGATTGAAGCTTGCGAAAAAATTAGAGAGTTGCCAGGTCTTAAAGATGTAATTATAACATTTTTAACGGCAAGAGGAGAAGATTATTCTCTAGTTGCAGGGTTTGAAGCAGGTGCAGACGATTATATTACAAAACCAATTAAGCCAAAAGTATTGGTAAGTAAAGTGAAAGCTTTATTAAGGCGTTATAAAGAACAAGAAGAACAGGAAAATGTGGTGAAAATAGGGGATTTAACTATTGATAGAGATGAATATAAAATTCTGTTAAGTGGTAAGGAAATTATTTTGCCGCGTAAGGAGTTTGAACTATTATCTCTTTTAACATCAAAACCAGGAAAAGTATTTAAAAGAGACGAGATTTTAGACAAAGTCTGGGGAAATGAAGTTATTGTTGGCGGAAGGACAATAGATGTACATATTAGAAAACTTAGAGAAAAGATAGGTGAGAGTTCCTTTAAAACAGTTAAAGGTGTTGGCTATAAGTTTGTAAATTAATGGCAAAAACGTTTAAAAGATCGTATAAATTTGCATTTAAGTCTGCGTTATTTATTACTGTAATATTAACGCTTTTTATGAGCGTTTTTTTATATGCCTTTTACAGTATTGACATACTACAAATTGCTGTATTTGCTGTAGTTTGCTTTTCGGTTTCTTTTTTTATAATTCAATATCGAGTTGAACATTTTATTTATAAACGCGTTAAAAAGATATATGACGATCTTACATTATTGGAGTCTAGCTCTTTTAGTAGTAACCAAGTTACAACAGATATGACTACGTTAACCCAAGATATAGATAGATATGCTAAACACAAAAAATTAGAAATTGAAGCACTAAAAATACGAGAAGAATACAGAAAGGAGTTTATTGGTAATGTCTCTCACGAATTAAAAACACCTTTGTTTACAGTTCAAGGATATATATCTACCTTATTAGAAGGCGCAGTTAATGATGAGATTTTAAGAGATAAATATTTAAAGAGAGCAGACAAAGGGGTTGAACGATTAATCTATATTATTAAAGATTTAGATATGATTACTAAGTTTGAAGCTGGTGATTTAAGTCTTGAAATAGAACCCTTTGATATTGTAGAGCGTATTCAAAATGTTTTTGAACTTTTAGAAATGAAAGCTGCAAAAAAGAAAATTACTTTAACGTTTGACATGGATTATAATACTCCTATTATGGTCAATGGGGATAAAGAACGATTGCAACAAGTAATCTCTAATTTGGTTGTAAACTCTATTAAGTATGGTCAAAATAACGGGACAACCGAGGTTAGTATTGAAAATCTTATAAAAAACAAAGTCATTGTTCGGGTTACCGATAACGGAGAAGGTATAGAAAAAGAGCATATTCCAAGACTATTTGAGCGTTTTTATCGTGTTGATAAAAGTGGTTCTCGTAAAGAGGGAGGTTCAGGATTAGGGTTAGCAATAGTGAAGCACATTATTGAGGCACATCAGGAAAAATTGTATATAGAAAGTGAGTATGGTATTGGTAGTGAATTCTCATTCACGCTTGAAAAGGCGGAATAATACGTTAAAATCAATAGTATTTTCTGTAGCGTTAAATCCAGTGTAATTTTTTAATACATCGAGTTTTTTAATAGTGAAATCGTTTTGTTTTGAATAAGGAACAATACCTTTGTTGGATAGTCGTTTGGCTAAATATTCTTGTTCAGATTGCCCAGGCGTAGGGATGAAAAAAGCTTTTTTACCTAGTTTAGCCAAATCCAGAATGGTTGTATAACCCGACCGAGAGATAATAAGGTCACTTTGATTGATGGCTGTTTCTAATTCATCACTTTGCATGAAATTAACTAGAGTGATATGTCCATTTTTAGTTTTAGTTTGAACCTCTTCAACCGTTCCTTTTACAAACAAGACGGTACCTTTAAAATTTTTGATTTGCTTCAACAAAAGTTCTTCAAGTATAGTACGTTGAGGTTCTGGACCGGAAAGCAATACTAATACATCGTAAATCTTTTCAGTATTAATTGTATTAAATCGGCTTAAAATACCTAGGTACTTAACAGGAATAGAAAGCTGTTTCAAATGCCCTAGTTTACCACTTAAATTATCTTTGTTTTCAGTATCAGGAATCCAACATTCATTAAATTTTTTTATAATACGTTGGTGTATTCTCGAGGTTAACCAAGTTGTACTTCCGCTTAGTACATGTAATTGATGCGTGATATATACCGAAGGGATTTTTTGACTATAAACACCAAATCGGTTATCGCTAATAATGCCATCAATTTTGTAATCTTCAATAATATTTTTAATGAATTTTTGCTCTAGTTTTATAATTTTAAATAGTCTAGGTAGGCTTTTTAAGAATTTCAACTTAAAATAAAGCTCCTTTTTAGAATATTCAATATCATAGAAAGGAAGTTCTAGAGTAATAAGATTTGGAAATTCTTTTTTAAGAAGTTTTAAGGCATCACCATCTGATGCTATGATAACTTCAAAATTATAAGCTATTAATGCATTAATTATAGGAATACATCGTGTTGCATGACCCAATCCCCAATTTAAAGGAGCTATTAAAATGCGTTTTTTCATCAAAATAAAATCAAAGGTAATGATAATTATAGCTCACGAATATTTCCTTATTTTTGCCAAAATATCAAAACCCTGTGGGAAGTAAAAATAAGCTTAAACGATTTAAGGAAAACGAAACATTTGCTAATGTGTTTCAACCAACTAGAGATGAGTTGGTAAATCAGGAATACCAGTTTAAAGGCGATTGGAATGCAAAGGTTTTTAAAAACGACAACCCTTTGGTTTTAGAATTAGGCTGCGGTAAAGGAGAATACAGTGTAGCCTTAGCTAAAAAATATCCAGATAAAAATTTTATAGGGATTGATATTAAAGGTGCTCGATTTTGGAGAGGTGCAAAAACAGCTATAGAAGAGCATATTCCAAATGTTGCTTTTATACGCACACAAATTGAACTTATTGAATATGTTTTTGCAAAAAGCGAAGTAGATGAAATTTGGATTACTTTTCCTGATCCTCAAATAAAATACAAACGCACCAAGCATAGAATGACAAATTCAGCGTTTTTAAAAAAGTATAAAGCATTATTAAAGCAAGAAGGCATAGTTAACCTAAAAACAGATAGCGAATTTATGCATGGTTATACGCTTGGGCTATTGCATGGCGAGGGACATGAGGTGATTTATTCTAATCATGATGTTTATAAACAAGAGGGAAGTCCAGAAGAAGTTACAAGCATTCAAACCTTTTATGAAAGCCAATATTTAGAACAAAACAAACCAATTACGTATATTAGGTTCAAAATTAAGGGGTATTGAATATTACATTAGTCTTTTTTCTAGGTTTAATAATTGCATTTGTAGGCGTAATTCCTCCAGGATTATTAAACATAGCAGCTGCTAAAATAAGCTTAAAAGAAGGCTATAGCAGAGGCATCATGTTTTCAATAGGTGTTTGTATTATTGTCTTAGTACAAACTTATGTTGCGGCAATTTTTGCTAGATATTTAAGTAATCATCCAGATATTATAGATATTTTACAGCGGGTAGCTTTGGTAATTTTTGTTTTAATTACTATTTATTATTTGGTTTTCGCAAAAAAACAAACAAAATCCGAAGCTGTTGAAAATATAAAAAGTAAGCACAGCCGATTATTTTTCGGAATGTTCTTATCAAGCCTTAATGTATTCCCTATTCCATATCAGGCATATATGACTATTACTTTGGCTTCATTTGGTTGGCTTACGTTTGATATTACGAGTATTGCTGCATATGTTGCAGGTTCTGCAATGGGAACCTTTGTAATGTTGTATGTGTATATTTTCTTTTTTGATAAGATTAAGAATAAGCGGTTTACTTCTCAAAAAAATATGAACTATATTATTGGAACTATTACAGGAATAATTGCCATAGTAACATTAATTAATGTTTTAATGGAATTGTAATGAAACCTGAAACACTTAATTTTTTTGATAAAGTCTACGAAATAGCTAAGCAAATTCCTTACGGTAGAGTAACAAATTATGGTGCTATAGCCAATTATCTTGGTGCAACACGTAGTGCTAGAATGGTTGGTTATGCCATGAACGGGTCTGTTGCTAAAGATGTTCCGGCACATCGCGTTGTTAACAGAAAGGGATTGCTTACTGGTAAACATCATTTTGATGGTACAAATCTTATGCAGCAGTTGTTGGAAAGTGAAGGGGTAGTAGTCATTGATAATCAAATTCAAGATTTTGAAAACGTATACTGGGACCCTTCAAAAGAACTTTTATAACTACTATAATTGCTTACAATTTAATCATAAATCATTTCAATACAAGTGCTTCTAATTTTAAATAATTCGCTGTATATTTGTATCTTAGAATAAATCTAAATAACAAATGAAACCGACACGATGAAACTAATTATTAAGTATTCAAAACAATAATTATTTTTATCGTCAAAAGGTTACATCTGACCAATAAAAACAATAAAAAGAACAGATGAAACTTAGCAAAAAAGATATATTAAAAGCGTTAGAATCTATTACAGTTCCAGGAGAAGGACAAAATATGGTAGAAAGTGGTGCCGTTAAAAATGTAATCACTTTTGGTGATGAGGTTATAGTTGATATAACTATTGCAAATCCGAGTTTGCAGGCCAAAAAGAGAACTGAAGTTGATATCATGAAAACTATTCATGATTTGGTATATGAAAAGGCTAAAGTTACCGTAAATGTAAAAGTGGATGCTCCAGCTAAACCTGTTACTAATGTTATAAAAGGGAACCCTATTTCAGGGATTCAAAATATTGTGGCAGTAGCCTCTGGAAAAGGCGGTGTTGGGAAATCTACAGTAACAGCAAATTTGGCAGTATCTCTAGCAAAAATGGGATTTAAAGTTGGTGTTTTAGATGCTGATATTTACGGACCATCCATTCCTATTATGTTTGATGTGGAATCGGAACGCCCTTTAGCCATAAATGTTGATGGAAAATCTAAAATGAAACCTGTTGAAAATTATGGTGTAAAAATACTTTCGATAGGATTTTTTACACAACCTGACCAAGCTGTTGTTTGGCGTGGGCCAATGGCATCAAAGGCTTTAAATCAAATGATTTTTGATGCGGCTTGGGGAGAATTAGATTTTCTTTTAATAGACTTGCCTCCAGGTACTGGAGATATACATTTAAGTATTATGCAGTCGCTTCCAATAACTGGAGCAGTTGTAGTAAGTACACCTCAAAATGTGGCCTTAGCAGACGCCAAAAAAGGAGTTGCAATGTTTCAGCAAGAAAGTATAAATGTTCCAGTATTAGGAATTATTGAAAACATGTCATTTTTCACACCTGAAGAATTGCCAGATAATAAATATTACATCTTTGGAAAAGAAGGCGCTAAAAATTTGGCCGAAGACTTAAAAGTTCCGTTTTTAGGAGAAATACCTTTGATACAAAGTATTCGTGAGGCGGGAGATATTGGTCATCCAGCAGCATTGCAAACAGCAACTCCATTAGAGCAAGCTTTTGAAAAAATAACACGAAATGTAGTTCAGGAAGTTGTAAGACGTAATGATGATTTACCTCCAACTGAAGCTATTAAAATTACAACTATGGCTGGGTGTGCAGCAGTTAAAAAATAAAGAATGACAACTCAAGAACTGAAACTAAATATTGAAAAAGCTTTAGATGAAATCCGTCCATTTTTAGAAAGTGACGGTGGGAACATTTCTTTAATTTCAATTGAAGACAATAAAATTGTTAAAGTACAATTAGAAGGCGCATGTGTTGGATGTAGTGTTAATCAAATGACTCTAAAATCTGGAGTAGAAATGACTATTAAAAAATACGCTCCGCAAATTGAACAAGTAATAAATATTAGCTAATAATTTTTTCTCGCCGAAAGAAGGTGTCTAAATTATCGGCAATATCAAAGCAATTACTAACCTTTGTAACTTCATTGCAATACCTTGAATCTATTTGATGTGATTTACAACTAAAATCGGATAAATCAATATCTTTAAACTTTGCATTAATTGCTTTACATTCTTTATAAAGACTATCAATGGTATTGAAATTACTTGGATCTTTGCCATTATTTAAAAGAAAACCTTTTAGATAATTTTCAATAGCAAACTGTGCGTTTTTACATACCGAATAGGTTACAACATCTTCTTCGGGGCGGCATAACTCTTCGTTTGCTTCGTTTACCTTTTTAATAGCTTCATTAAAAAAAGCATATGCTCTTTCCTTCATAATTTTTGGGTTTATATGTTTCTAAAAAGTTCTAATCTTTCCCATTTTGTCTCTACTTCTTCTTGGGCTTGTTTAAGTAATTCTTTACCTAATTTAGCATTGTCTTTTACCACTCTAGTAAAGCGTGTTTCATTATACATAAAATCACTTAATGGTGCACTAGGAGGCTTAGAATCTAACTTAAATTTCTTTCCTTTTGGTTTGGAAGGGTCAAATCTAAATAATGGCCAATATCCAGTTTCAACAGCTTTTATTTGCTGTGAAACACCATTTTTTAAATCATAACCATGTTCTATACAATGTGAATAAGCAATAATTATAGATGTTCCTGGATAAGCAGCAGCTTCTTCAATAGCCTTAAGTGTTTGCAAATCTTTTGCACCCATAGCCACTTGTGCAACATAAACATTGCCATAAGAAATAGCTTGAACTGCTAAGCTTTTTTTACCAGTTCTTTTTCCTGAGATTGAAAATTTAGCACTTGCTCCTAATGGTGTAGCTTTTGAGGTTTGACCACCAGTATTTGAATAAACTTCGGTGTCTAATACCATAATATTTATATTCTCTCCTGATGCTAATACATGATCTACACCACCAAAACCTATATCGTAAGCCCAACCATCTCCACCTAATATCCAAACATCTTTTTTGCGTAAGTACCCAGCTAATTGATTTAGTTTTACCGCATCGTCGTCGTTATCTAGATATGCTAAAGTTTTTTTAAGTGTTTCTATATCAGCTAATTTTTCACTTTTCTGAGTTTCAGTTTCTTCCGGATTATTTAAAATGGATTCTACAATTTCACTTCCAACTAATAACTCTAAAGATTTTAATAAATTAATGGCAATTTCTTGTTTTTTGGTTAACGCTAATTTCATACCTAAACCAAACTCGGCATTATCTTCAAATAGGGAATTAGCCCAAGCAGGACCTCTACCAAATTTATTTGTTTTATAAGGCGTCGTTGGTAAATTACCACCATATATTGAAGAACATCCAGTAGCATTTGCTATTAAAATGCTATCGCCATATAACTGAGTTAATAGTTTAATATAAGGTGTTTCACCACAACCCGAACATGCACCTGAGAACTCAAATAATGGTTCTAAAAATTGTGATCCTTTTACATTAGTAATTTGCAATTCGGTTCGATTGTAATTTGGAAGCTTAACAAAATAGTCCCAATTAATGTTCTCTTCAGCTTCAACATCAATTTTCTTTTTCATGTTAATAGATTTAAAATCATCTATCTCTTTACTTACTGCTGGGCAAACTGCAACACAAAGGTCGCAACCAGTACAATCTTGAGGAGAAACTTGTAATACATAAGAGTCTGATTCACTAGTAAAAGGTCTTCCTTTTGCAGGAACTGTTTTTAGGGATTTAGGAGCATCTACTAAATCTTCATTTGAAACTACTGTGGCACGAATTGCTGCATGAGGGCAAATGGCAACACACTTATTACATTGGGTACATAAATTTTCGTCATCCCAAACAGGAATAAAATCGGCAATACCTCTTTTTTCATATTGTGTTGTTCCAGTTGGGAACGTACCATCTACAGGAAAAGCACTTACAGGAAGAGTATCGCCTTTGCCTGATAAAATCATTCCTAATACTTCTTTCACAAAAGGATCTGGGTTACCAGACATTATTGGTTTTAATTGAATATTGTTAGTTACTTGTTTAGAATAATGTACTTGCTGAAGGTTTTCTAAGGATTTATCAACAGCGTTGAAATTCATTTGTACAATTTTTTCTCCTTTATGAGAATACGATTTTACAATAGCATCCTTAATTTTTTGAATGGCTTCATCTTTTGGTAAAACCCCAGAAATAGCAAAGAAGCAAGTTTGTAAAACGGTATTTGTTCTTTTGCCTAGTTCAGCTTCATGTGCAACCTTGGTAGCATCTATTACATAAAAGTTTAGCTTTTTATTTATAATTTCTTTCTGCATAGATTGTGGTAAAACATCCCAAATCTTTGTGTTTGAAAAAGGAGAGTTTAATAAGAAAGTACCTCCTTTTTTAATGTTTTTTAAAAGGTCATATTTTTCAATAAAATTGAATTGATGACAAGCAATAAAATCTGCATTATTAATTAAATAACTGGAGTAAATAGGCTCTGGGCCAAAGCGTAAATGAGAAATGGTTTGAGCACCAGCTTTTTTTGAATCATATACAAAATAACCTTGTACATAATTATCGGTAGTCTCACCAATAATTTTAATAGAGTTTTTATTTGCGCCAACGGTACCATCGGAACCTAATCCATAGAACATGCAATTAAAAGTTTCTTTGTTGGTTTTAAAAACAGAGCTATAAGAAAGACTAGTATGGCTTACGTCGTCATTAATACCAATGGTAAAATGGTTTTTAGGAGTTGTTTTTAATAATTCGTCATAAATCCCTTTAACCATTGCAGGGTTAAATTCTTTTGAGGATAATCCATAACGACCACCAACTATTACTGGTGTTATTCTATTGCTTTCTGCAAATGCAGTAACTATATCTAGGTAAAGTGGTTCCCCAATGCTTCCAGGTTCTTTCGTTCTATCTAGAACTGCAATTTTTTCAACTGTTTTTGGTAATTTTTCAATAAAGTGACTAATAGAGAAGGGTCTATATAAGCGTACAAATAATGCGCCTACTTTTTCGCCATTATTTACCAATGTGTCAACAGTTTCTTTTACAGCACCTTCGCCTGAACCCATAATTATAATCACACGTTCTGCTTCTGGATGTCCAACATAATCAAACAAATTGTATTTGCGACCTGTGTGTTTATAGAAATCATCCATTACTTCTTGAACAATGCTAGGCACTTTTTCATAAAATGTATTTGCAGCTTCTCTTGCTTGGAAGAATACATCAGGATTTTGGGAAGTTCCTCTTACTACAGGATGGTCAGGATCTAAAGATCTTTTTTTATGTGCCATAATTTCATCTTCTGGCATCATTGCTTTAATTACGGCATCAGGGATTGCATCTATTTTAGATATTTCATGCGAGGTTCTAAATCCATCAAATATATTTAGAAATGGAACTCTTGAGCGTAATGTGGCTACTTGAGAAATTAAGGCAAAGTCCATAGCTTCTTGAACCGAGCCTCCAAACAGCATGGAAAATCCTGTTTGTCTAGTGGCCATAACATCAGAATGATCTCCAAATATTGATAATGCATGCGTTGCAATAGTTCTTGCAGCAACATGAATAACGGTTGGTAATAATTCGCCAGCTATTTTATACATATTAGGAATCATTAGCAATAATCCTTGAGATGCAGTAAATGTTGTTGTTAACGCACCTGCTTGTAACGCACCATGAACTGCTCCAGAGGCGCCTCCTTCACTTTGCATTTCAACAATTCTAGGAATATTACCCCAAATGTTTTTTTGTCCTTTAGAACTATAAACATCTACATGTTCTCCCATTGGAGATGCTGGAGTAATAGGATAAATGGCACAAACTTCGTTAGTTTTATGAGAAATTATGGCTACTGCTTCATTGGCATCACAAATGAGCTTTTGAGGGTTTTTTTCCATGATATATCTTTTTATTATCAATAAAAATTTTAATACGTTGGATAAAAATAATGATAGTATAACTCACATACTATGATATATATCAGTTAAACAACAGTACAAAAAAAGCACTCCTAACTTTTATTTAGGAGTGCTTTTTTAATTATGATAAGAATAGTTTCTTTTCTTAAAAAGGGAATATAGCTAGATTATTCGCCGTGTAACCAAGCTTTCTTTTTTAGTAGCTCTTCTTCAGATTCTACATGACTATCGTCAGGAACACAACAGTCTACCGGACAAACAGAAGCACATTGTGGTTCATCATGAAATCCTTTACACTCCGTACATTTATCAGGTACAATAAAATAAAATTCATCTGATATTGGTTCGTTTTCAGCATCTGCATCTACTTCTTCCCCATTAGGTAATGTAACCATACCACTTAATGAGGTTTCGTCTGCATAGGCCCATTCTTGATCGGGTTCATAAATTGCATTGTTAGGACACTCTGCAACACAAGCATCACAGTTTATACACTCATCTGTTATTATTATTGCCATAATTTATCTATTTTTAGGAAATTAATTATTAGTAAAATTAAATTTCTTTTTAAAACCTAATAGTGACAAAAGTCATGTTTCGTAATAAAAAGTGAAATTATATTTGACATTTATATTTAAAAGATTGTCTTTTTTTGATAAATTTAATTAAAAATTTTCAAACTAACATAAATTATGGTTACAACAAAAGTAAATCATCAACCAGAAGTAATAGAAGCTGTTATTATTAGGTTTGTTGGAGATTCTGGAGATGGGATGCAATTAACAGGAACTCAGTTTTCTGATACCTCTGCAATGTTTGGCAACGATATTGCCACATTTCCTAATTATCCAGCTGAAATTAGAGCTCCTCAAGGCAGTTTGTATGGTGTATCCGGATTTCAAGTTCACATAGGTAGTGTGGAGATTAGTACACCTGGAGATACTGTAGACTTACTTGTAGCAATGAATCCAGCAGGTTTAAAAACTAATTTGCAAGCTGTAAAGCCAGGACATACAATTATTGTTGATACGGATGCTTTTACAAGAAAAAATTTAGAAAAAGCACAATACGATTCTAATCCTTTAGAAGATGGTAGCCTTGAAAACTATCGTGTAATTGAAGTTACTATGACTTCTTTAACTAAAGAAGCCTTAAAAGATATTGAAGGATTAGACAATAAAAGTATTACAAGGAGTAAAAATATGTTTGCTTTAGGAATGGTGTATTGGATGTACGATAGGTCAACAGAACATACAATAGAATTCTTTAAAAAGAAGTTTAAAACCAAACCTCATATTATTGAAGCCAATACTAAAGTATTAAATTCAGGGTTTTATTTTGCTGAAACTCTTGAGCTTATCCCTAATGCATATAGTATTTCGCCTGCAAAGATGAATCCGGGAATCTATAGAGTTATTATGGGAAATACGGCTACAGCTTGGGGATTTTTAGCAGCAGCAGAAAAATCAGGATTAGAATTATTTCTAGGGTCATATCCTATTACTCCAGCAACAGATATTTTACATGAGTTGGTAAAACATAAACATTTTGGAGTAAAAGCTTTTCAGGCAGAAGATGAAATTGCTGGTATATCATCAGCAATTGGAGCATCATTTGCTGGAGATTTAGCTATTACAACCACTTCAGGGCCTGGATTAGCACTAAAAGGAGAAGCCTTAGGTTTAGCAATGATGATTGAACTTCCTTTAGTTGTAGTAAATGTACAGCGCGGAGGTCCTTCAACAGGATTGCCAACAAAAACTGAACAATCAGATTTATTACAAGCTTTATATGGAAGAAATGGTGAAAGCCCTGTAATTGTGATTGCTGCAAGTACACCATCAAATTGTTTTGATTATGCTTATGAAGCAGCAAAACTTACGCTAGAACATATGACACCTGTAATTTTATTAACCGATGGATATATTGCTAATGGGTCAGCTCCTTGGAAAATAAAATCTGTTAGCCAAATGCCAGAAATTAAAGTCAACACTATTAATGAAGCAACCGAAAACTGGCATCCTTATGATAGAGATGAAGATACTTTAGCTCGTAATTGGGCTATTCCAGGAACTGTTGGATTAGAGCATAGGGTTGGAGGTTTAGAAAAAGATCGTGTTTCTGGAAATGTGTCTTATGTTCCGGAAAACCATGAGTACATGACAAAAATTAGAGCTGAAAAAATTAAACGAGTACAAAAATATGTTCCAGAAATAGAAACAGAATTTGCTAATGAAGGTGATTTATTAGTAATTGGATGGGGAGGAACTTACGGTTCTTTACATTCAGCAGTAAAACAAATAAATGAAGAAGGGTACTCAACAATTGGTTTTGCACATTTTAATTATATAAATCCATTACCAAAAAACACAGAAGAAGTGTTGAAAAGGTTCAAAAAAATAGTTGTTTGCGAGTTAAATAATGGGCAGTTTGCAAATGTTTTAAGAATGAATTTTAATGGATTATATATTTTACAATTTAATAAGGTTCAAGGACTGCCATTTGGTAATAATGAGCTCATTCAAAAATTTAAACAACTCGTAAAATAATTATGGAAGCAACAGTAAAAGAATATACATTCAAAGATTTTGCAAGCGATCAAGAAGTAAGATGGTGTCCTGGATGCGACGACTACGTTATTTTACGCGCTATGCAAAAAGCTCTTCCTGAAATGGGAGTAAAGAAAGAAGATGTAGTGTTTATTTCAGGGATAGGATGTTCCTCACGTTTTCCTTATTATATGGATACCTATGGAATACACAGTATTCATGGTAGAGCCCCAGGAATTGCCTCAGGAGTTAAATTAGCAAATCCAAATTTAAGCGTTTGGATTATTACTGGAGATGGTGATGCTATGGCTATTGGAGGGAATCACTTTATTCATGTATTGCGTAGAAATTTAGATTTAAATATAATTTTATTTAACAATGAAATTTACGGATTAACTAAAGGGCAATTTTCGCCAACATCATTGGTTGGTCAAAAAACGAAATCATCTCCATACGGAAATACACAACCCCCTTTTTCACCTGGTGAATTAGCAATTGGTGCTCAAGCACGATTTTTTGGAAGGATTGGAGGAAATACTCCAAAAGAAATGACTCAACTATTTATTGAAGCCGAAAAATTTAAAGGCACTTCATTGATTGAGGTTTTACAAAACTGCCCAATTTTTAATGATGGGTGTTATGATAATATTACCGATAAAGCTGTTAGAGCAGATAAACAATTGTTTGTTGAAAACGGTAAACCTATGATATTTGGAAAAGAGCGCGATAAAGGGTTAATATTAAATGGCTTGAAACTAGAAGTTGTAACCATAGGCGAAAACGGAATAGAACAAGAAGATCTTTTAGTACATAATGCCAAAGAAGAAGATCCAACATTACATCAAATGCTTGTAAGATTAGAGTATCCTAAAGTTACAGGAATAATTAGAAGTTTTGATGATTTTACCTTGGAAGAAAGAGAAGCGAAATTAACTGCCGAAGTAAAGGCAAATTCTAAATTTACTAAAACAGACGATTTGTTCTTTTCAGGAGATACTTATGAAGTTGAATAAAGTAATACACATATAGAATGGGATCAGAAGCTATCATTGTATTTTTATTAGCAGGTATCGTTATGGTTGCTGGTGCAAATTTTATGTCGAATTTAATTTCGCATAAGTCAGACAATCCTCAAAAAAGAGAACCTTACGAAAGCGGTATGGTAACTAAAGGCCCAACTTGGGTTCAGTTTAAAGTAGGATATTATTTGTTCGCCATCTTATTTTTGATTTTTGATGTAGAGGTTGCATTTTTAGTGCCTTGGGCTGTAGCATTTAAAAGTGTTGGAGCTGTTGCCTTTATTGAAATTCTTGTATTTCTTGTCATATTATGTTTAGGATTAATGTACGCTTGGAAAAAAGGAGCTTTAAAATGGGAATAGAAAATGCAAATAAGATTTCTGAAGACTTTCCTGGAAAAGTAATTCCAGCAGGAAATGGTGCTAATATAATGGTAACTTCATTAGATAAGGTGATTAACTGGGGGCGTGCCAATTCTTTGTGGTCATTGTATTTTGGTACCAGTTGTTGCGCTATAGAAATGATGCAAACAGGAGCGTCTCGTCATGATTATTCAAGATTTGGTTTTGAAGTAGCTAGACCTTCACCAAGACAAGCCGATTTAATTATTATAGCAGGTACCATTGTAAACAAAATGGCGCCTGTATTACGAAGATTATACGATCAAATGGCAGAACCAAAATATGTTATTGCTATGGGAGCATGTGCTATTTCTGGAGGGCCATTTTTTTATAATACATATTCTGTAGTAAAAGGAGCTGACCATGTTATTCCGGTAGATGTGTATGTTCCAGGTTGTCCACCTCGGCCTGAAGCACTATTGGAAGGAATGCTGATGCTTCAAGATAAAATTAAAACGGAGAACATGAAACATAAAGAAAATCCTATTGATGGATTTGATGAAGGTTTATAAAACAATATTATGACAAACGAAGCATTGCAAGATTTAATTGGTAGTTGGTTTCCAAACCCTGAAGCCGATAAAATTTCTAAAGTTGAAATTGTTGATATATCTGAAAATGATGAAAATCCTGAAGAAAACCCAATAACTCCTGAACCAGTTAACTCTAGCCTTCTCGAGTTTACTCAAGAAGAATCTCAATTTTTAAATATCAGCGCTCCACCAGAGCATCTTCATGCTTTAATGAGTCAATTAAAAAGTAATGATCTTACCCGTTTTGATTATTTATTTTGTTTATCTGGGATTGATTGGGGAGAAGAATTAGGTGTTGTTTATCACCTTGAATCTACTACACACAGGCATAGCATTGTTGTAAAAGTTAAGACAAAAGGCAGAGAAACACCAAACCTTGATTCGGTTTATGATATTTGGGCTACTGCCGAGTTTCATGAAAGGGAAGTATTCGATTTCTTTGGAATAAAATTCAATAATCATCCAAACTTAAAACGACTCTTTTTAACCGAAGATTGGGATGGTTATCCATTACGAAAAGATTATGTTGATGAAATAAACATGGTAATCAAATAAATAATGGAGCAAAAAACTACAATAGATAAAAGTTTTAAGACTGAACCATATCAAATTAATATGGGCCCTCAGCATCCTGCAACTCATGGGGTGTTAAGACTTGTATTAACTATTGATGGGGAAATTATTGAAAAAGTGGAGCCAGATTTAGGATATATTCATCGTTCTATCGAAAAAATGTGCGAACGCGATAGCTATCAGCAAATCGTTCATTTAACAGATCGGATGGATTATTTATCATCAAACATAAATAACGAAGCCGTTTGTTTAGCGGTTGAAAACGCACTTGAGTTAGAAATTCCTGACCGAGTTAAAGTAATTAGGACTATAATTGGAGAGCTCACGAGAATTGCTTCACATTGTTTATGGTGGGGCGTTATGGGAATGGATGTTGGTGCACTAACCACTTATTTTTATGGGTTTAGAGATCGAGAAATGATTAATGATATTTTTGAAGAAACTTGTGGTGCTCGCCTAACGATGAACTATAATGTCCCAGGAGGATTGATGTTTGATATTCATCCTAATTTTGTAAAACGGGTTAAAGAGTTTATTACACATTTTAAAACAAAAATACCTGAGTATAATCGCCTTTTAACAGGTAATGTAATCTTTCAGAAAAGAATGAAAGGTGTTGGAATTTTAACTAAGGAAGATGCCATTTCGTTCGGAGCATCAGGACCTGTTGCTCGTGGTTCAGGATATTCTTGCGATGTTAGAAAATACCATCCGTATAGTGCGTTGGACAAAGTAACCTTTAAGGAAGCTTTAAAAACTGAAGGCGATTCCTTGGCGCGTTATGAGGTTAGAATTCAAGAATTATGGGAATCTTTATCAATAGTTGAACAATTGATAGACAATATTCCAGAAGGAGAGTATAGAGTTGCAACAAAAGCAGTCATAAAATTACCTAAGGGAGAATTTTATCAAAAAGTTGAAACAGCAAGGGGAGAATTTGGAGTTTATATTATAAGTACAGGAACTAAAAGCCCATATAGGCTTAAATTTCGATCTCCAGGATTTTCAAATTTATCATTATTAAATCATATAGCAGTTGGAGGTAAAATAGGAGATTTGGTAGCAACAATGGCAACTTTAGATTTGGTTATTCCAGATATTGATAGATAAAAATAAGATAATGAATATATCATTAAATATAACAAAAAGTATTCACGAGTGGCTTTTTAGCATTATGCCAGAAGGTGTGGCTAACATTGTAGAAATGGCATTAATAGGATTACTGTATCTTGCTATTTTTGCTATTTTAGGATTATTTTTAGTGTTACTTGAAAGACGTGTTGCTGCTTGGTTTCAATTGCGAATTGGGCCAAATAGAGTCGGTTTTCAAGGGGTATTACAAACCATGGCAGATGCGCTCAAGCTGCTTTCAAAAGAGTTAACAGGAACCGTTAAAGCAGATAAGTTTTTATACAATTTGGCACCATACTTTGTTATTATTTCTTCATTAATGGCATTAGCAGTTATTCCATTTACAAAAGAGTTTCAAGCTTTCGATATTAACATAGGTATTTTCTTTTTAATTGGGGTTTCTTCTATTGGAGTTATAGGCATATTATTAGGAGGTTGGGCAAGTAACAATAAGTTTGCATTAATAGGCGCCATGCGTAGTGGTGTACAAACTATAAGTTATGAGATGTCTATTGGGTTATCTCTTTTAACAATGATTTTAATTACAGGATCGTTACAATTATCAGAAATTGTTGAGGTACAAAAAAGCGGATGGCTTATAGTTCAAGGTCATATTCCTGCAATAATAGCATTTATGATTTATATGATAGCAGGGACTGCCGAAACAAACAGAGCTCCTTTTGATTTGGTTGAAGCAGAGTCAGAATTAGGAGCTGGATTTCATACTGAATATTCAGGAATGAAGTTTGCCTATTTCTTTTTAGCCGAATTTATTAATATGTTTCTTATTGCAGCAATTGCTACCACTATATTTTTTGGTGGTTGGTTGTCACCTTTTGGAATCACAGAATCAATACCTTGGTTAGGTGTATTCTGGTTTTTAGGAAAAGCATTAATACTCATCTTTTTAATGATGTGGTTTAGATGGACCTTTCCTAGGTTAAGAATAGATCAATTACTAACATTAGAATGGAAATATTTATTACCAATCAATTTAGTGAATATTGTAATAATGGCTTTAATAGTTTGGCTTAACTTAACGATTAAGATTTAAAGAGCATGAGTTATTTTTCAGACATATATAATGGTATTAAAACGCTCCTCACAGGCATGAGCGTTACAGGAAAATACTTTTTAACATTAAGAAAAGGAGCTATTACACAGCAATATCCAGATAACAGGGCGACTTTAAAAATGTTTGATCGTTTTAGAGGCGAAGTAATTATGCCACATAATGAAGATAATGAACACCGGTGTACTGGATGTCAAAAATGTGAAATTGCGTGCCCTAACGGTACTATTGAAATTATTTGGGATAGAGGTATTGATGAGAATACAGGGAAGAAAAAAAAGAAGATAGATAAGTTTGTGTACCATTTAAGCATGTGTACAATGTGCGGTTTGTGTATAGATGTTTGCCCTACAGATGCTATAAAATGGGGGCAAAAATTTGAAAATTCGGTATATGATAGAACACAACTCACAAGAGTATTAAACAAACCAGGATCTAAATTACAACATGGTGTAGAAGACTAAAAATTATGGAAAGATATATATTTTACATTTTAGCATTAATTATGATTGTATCTGCAATTGCTTCAGTAAGTAGTCGCAAAATGCTGAGATCGGTAATCTATTTGTTATTTGCATTAGTAGGGGTAGCAGGCATTTTCTTTTTAATTGATTATAATTTTTTAGCAGCTGTAGAGCTAACTGTTTATGCAGGAGGGATTATAGTACTAATGATTTTTTCAGTACTCCTTGTGCATCATATTGAAATGAAATTAGAGGTAGCTAAAATTTCAAAACGAATACTAACAGCAATTGCTTGTGCTATTGGTGCTGGACTATTTATTACAACTATTTACTCGTACGATTTTAAAGTAGAAAGCATAGCAACTACTACAACTACTGCCGAGATTGGTACGGGACTGTTAAGTTATGAAGCTGGTGGATTTATCTTACCGTTTGAAGTTATTAGTGTATTGTTGTTAGCAGCTATGATAGGAGCAATCATTATAGCCAAAGGGAGAAAATTAGAAACTAATAATGATGACATAACATGATAGAAGGCATTAGCATATACGAAATACTAGCACTGACATCAATATTATTTTTTATTGGTGTTTACGGATTTATTACAAGAAAAAATCTGATATCTATTTTAATTTCTGTTGAATTGATTTTGAATGCGTCTGTTGTGAATTTTGTAGTCATCAACAAATATTTATATCCAGACATGTTACAAGGTGTTTATTTTTCACTCTTTATTATCGCTGTAGCTGCAGCCGAAACTGCATTAGCAGTTTCGATAATAATAAATCTTTACAGGCAAATTAGTTCTGTAGAAGTTAAAGACACCGAAACAATGAAGTATTAATAATTTATGATATGAATTTTAGCTATACCATATTAATCCCATTAATTCCTCTAACAGTATTTTTATTGCTGGGAATTTTTAATAAAAAAATTAAACCAGCAGTTTCTGGATATATTGGTGTATTCGGACTATTAGCTTCGGCAACAATATCATTTTATACGGCTTACCAATACTTTTTTGTAAGTGCTAAAGTAGATGGAGTTTATCAAACTTTTGTAGAAAAAACCGTTTGGATGAACTTTACAGAAACCCTACATATTGATATGGGAATATTAATAGACCCTATTTCAGTAATGATGCTTCTTGTGGTATCTACAGTATCATTAATGGTGCATATTTATAGTAGAGGGTATATGAAAGGCGATGAAGGCTATACCAAGTTTTTTGCTTTTTTATCGCTGTTTACATTCTCAATGTATGGACTAGTTTTAGCGACCAATTTATTTCAAATTTATATTTTCTGGGAATTGGTTGGTGTATCGTCCTATTTATTAATAGGCTATTATTATACAAAACCATCAGCAGTAGCGGCAGCAAAAAAGGCATTTATAGTAACGCGTTTCGCCGATTTAGGATTTCTAATAGGCATCTTAATAATGAGTTATTATACAGGTACATTCGATTTTGAAACGTTAAATAACCCCGAAGGAAGTGCTATTTTAAATTGGGCATCAACATCATTTATGGGCTTGTCTGCAATTACTTGGGCATTAATTTTAATATTTATTGGTGGTGCAGGGAAATCAGCAATGTTACCATTTCATATTTGGTTGCCAGATGCTATGGAAGGACCAACACCAGTGTCAGCTTTAATTCATGCAGCAACTATGGTGGTTGCCGGGATATACTTGGTTGCACGATTATTCCCGATGTTCTATTTTGTTGAAAATGGATTTGCGCTAAATATTGTAGCCTATGTTGGTGCTATTTCGGCATTGTTTGCAGCAATTATTGCTATCACACAAACCGATATTAAGCGTGTACTTGCGTTTTCTACCATGTCTCAATTGGGTTATATGATGTTGGCTTTAGGTGTTTCAGGTTATGATGGTCATCATGGAGTTGGGTATATGGCATCCATGTTTCACTTGTTTACACACGCTATGTTTAAAGCCTTATTATTTTTAGGTGCAGGTTCAGTAATTCATGCGGTACATAGTAATTATTTAAAAGATATGGGTGGCTTACGAAAATATATGCCTATTACTAATATTACCTTTTTAATTGCAGCTTTAGCAATTGCAGGAATACCTCCATTTGCAGGGTTTTTTAGTAAGGATGAAATTTTAGTTGCTGCATATGAGCATAATAAACTCATCTATTATATAGGTGTATTTGTCGCAGGATTAACGGCTTTTTATATATTTAGAATTTACTTCGGAATATTTTGGGGTAAAGACAAAGAGTATGAACACAAACCCAAAGAGTCTCCTTTATCCATGACATTTCCACTTCTATTTTTAGCATTAATGAGCATTATTGGCGGCTTTGTTCCTTTTAGTGAATTTGTTACACCAGACAAATCTGGGTTTGAAGCACATTTAAATTACCCTTTAGCAGCCATAGCTGTTGGTGTTGGGTTAATAGGAATTATTCTCGCTTGGGTATTTTATAAGAAAGAAAATAGTTTAGCCGATACATTTGCTAACGCATTCGGGCCTTTTTATAAATGGGCTAGTGATAAGTTTTATTTTGATGAAATTTATCTATTTGTTGCAAAGAAAATATTGTTTAAACGAGTGTCGGCACCAATAGCGTGGTTTGATAAAAAAGTTGTAGACGGCACTATGGAAGGCATAGGAAATAAAACTGTTTTAATTTCTAAAAAAATAAAAGGAATGCAATCTGGGAAAGTACAAGATTATGCGTTTGCCTTTATTTCAGGTGTTGTTGTTTTAGCAATAGTATTTATTTATATATGGACAAACTAATGGATTAATATGGATATTTTATCACTTTTTATAACAATACCAATAATAACCGTTTTGGCTTTAGTTTTTACTAAAGGACTAAAAAAGGCACGTTTAGTTGCAATGGTTGGAAGTGTTATTCAATTAGGAATGGCAATTAATCTTGTGTTTGCTTATTTTAAAGAAAAAGCGGTTGATGATGCCATCATGGTTTTTACAAGAGATGTTGTTTGGTACGAAAAGTTCAATATTCATTATAGCATAGGTGTCGATGGTGTTTCAGTGGCATTATTATTATTAACAGCAATAGTGGTTTTAGCAGGCGTATTTATTTCATGGAAAATGAACGACCTGCCAAAGGAGTTTTTTATTGCGCTTATCGTTCTTTCCATAGGTGTTTACGGATTCTTTATTTCTATTGATTTGTTTACATTGTTTGTTTTCTTCGAAATTGCAGTAATCCCAATGTATTTACTAATTGGTATTTGGGGAACAGGACCAAAAGAGTATTCAGCAATGAAACTAACATTAATGTTAATGGGAGCTTCAGCAATTCTATTAGTAGGAATATTAGGAATTTATTTCAATTCAAATGCCGATGGAGGTGCACTAACATTCAATATTTTAGAAATTGCTCAGGTGAATATTCCTTTTGAAGCTCAAAAAATATTTTTCCCATTAGTTTTTATTGGGTTTGCAGTTATTAGTGCGCTATTTCCATTTCACACATGGTCACCAGATGGTCATTCTTCGGCACCAACAGCGGTATCAATGTTACATGCAGGCGTATTAATGAAATTAGGAGGTTACGGTATTTTTAGAGTTGCCATGTATTTGCTGCCAGAAGGCACATTGCATTGGTCTTGGTTCTTTATCATTTTAGCAACTATTGGTGTTATTTATGGAGCGTTTAGTGCCATTAAACAAACCGATTTAAAATACATTAACGCATACTCATCAGTAAGTCATTTAGGCATGGTGTTATTTGCTTTATTAATGTTGAATAAAACAGCGTGGAATGGGGCTATTTTACAATCGCTTTCACATGGATTTATGACTGCACTATTCTTTGCGTTAATAGGAATGATTTATGGTAGGACGAATACTAGGGATATCTATAAGCTAGGAGGATTATTAAAAGTAATTCCATTTATTTCGGTGATATATGTTATAGTTGGTTTAGCCTCGTTAGGACTGCCTGGACTTAGTGGTTTTGTTGCAGAAATGAACATTTTTGTTGGTGCTTTTCAACACGAAGACATGTTTTATAGAGTGTCAACAATTATAGTCGTTTCAGCAATTGTGGTAACTGCTGTTTATATTTTACGGGCAGCCGGAATTATGCTCATGGGTCCAGTAAAAAATGAAGCATATTTAGACTTGCCAAAAGTAACTTGGTATGAAAAAACAGGAATATTACTGCTGTTAATTCCAATTGTAGGAATGGGTGTTGCACCGCTTTGGTTAAGCGATATGATTATGGAGAGTTTACAGCCTTTTATTCAAGGTGTATTATAAATATTATAAATAACTAAAATGGATTTTAGTAGTTTTTTATTAATGCGACATGAGATTTTACTTTTAGCAATTATTTTATTGCTGGTTGTAGCCGAAATTTTTATGCCTCAAAACAAAAAAAGTAGCATTGTACATTTGGCTATCTTTTTATTTGGCATTCATACCATTGTTGGATTTTTTACAATTGATGAAGGTAGTTTGTTTGGTGGTATGTTTCGTACTGACGGATTAATTCATTTCTTTAAAAATGTGCTAAATATAGGAGTGCTTATTGTGTTATTACAGTCAGCAGATTGGTTGCAGGAAAAAATAATTACTA
>JAADHG010000123.1 GCA_013151975.1 Chlorobiota bacterium
GAAAAAACAATAGATAACACTTTTAACAAAACATCTAAGTTTGAAATCGCTGTTGCGAATAAGAATTTTAACGAAGTTGCCAAAGAAAATAATTATACTGTTAAACCTGTAAGTAATGTAAAGGCTTTAGATGAAAGTATCCCAGGATTAGGCAATCAAAGAGCAATTGTACGTTGGGCTTTTGAAGAAGGTAGAAAAGTAGGAGATATTAAACGTTTTAACCTTCAAAACGGAGGTTATGCTGTTGTGATGTTAAGCGCAAAAAATGAAAAAGGATTGATGAGTATTGAAAACGCATCGGTTACTGCTCTTAATGAAATAAGAAAAGAAAAGAAAGCAGAACTTATTAAAGCGAGTCTTTCTGGAACAACTTTAGAAGATATTGCTGCAAGTCAAAATCAATCTGTGAAAACAGCTTTAGCCATCAACATGAAAAACCCAACACTTTCTGGCGCTGGGAGAGAGCCTTTAGTTATCGGAGCAGCTTTTGGATTAAAAGAAGGACAAGTTTCCAAACCTATTGTTGGTAATAACGGTGTTTATGTAATTGAAGTAACTAAAATTACTCTAGCTGATGGGTTGCCAAATTACCAAGGTATAGCAAACAATATTGAGAATACTAAAAGAACAGCTGTAAATACGGAGTTGTATAAAGCTTTAAAAAATGCTTCAGAGATTGAAGATAATAGGGCAACGTTTTACTAGTAAAAAGTATATATTACAAATTAAGAGCTTCACTTAAGTGAGGCTCTTGTTGTTTAAAACCATATTCGTATAAGGAATTACAGTTAAAAAACCTTTAGTCTCAAAGTAAGCTTTAGGATTATCCTTAGAAGTTGCTAAAACAAAATCTCCTCCCCACGCTCCAAGACTTTTTATGGAGCCTTCAAAATCATTAAATAAGCGTTCTTTAATAGGTTTTTGCCTAATAACTGAAGCTATAATTTCTTCATGAGTTTCAATTAAAGTATTGAATACGCTTAAAGATTTGCACGAAATTAATTGAGATGTAATATCGCTTATTTCAGAAATTTGTTTTGAGAAATTTGTTTTGTTGGATTTGTAGTGCATTATGCCTTCACGACTATTTTGCTTTTTATTGAGATGCACAAAATATAGATGATCTTTAAAGCTTGGATTGAAATCAACAGATTTAATTTTCCGAATTTTGTCATTTCTAATAGAGTGAGAAATCTCATTTTCCAATTGATATGTTATAGCAGAGTCATGTTGTGTACAAGCAATATCATAACCACTTCCTCTAAAGGTAAGTTCTAACAGTTTGTAAGCATCTACATTTGCCCAATTTGCAATATTGTTAATTAGGGTTGAAGAAGTGCCAAGTCCCCAATTTATATCAAAATCTAATTGAGTAGTTACTTTAAACCCCTTATGATTTAAAAAATCAGGATTTAGTTGTGCTACAGCGGTTAAAATTTGAAGCAACCGTTTTGAAACTGTATTATCATCTTGCAATTGATTCAGAATCTTATTTTTTTGTAGTAAAAAAGTATTCTCATACCAAACATTTCCTTTTTCGTCTAAGCTCTTCCAGATAAGTTTTGGGTTGTCAATTTCTTCAATCTCTAGGGATTGTCCAAATTGCGTTGGTAGAGCAAGAGCTAGAGCGCCATCAAGTACAACATACTCTCCTGTGAGCAATAATTTTCCGTTGCTATAGTAGCCTTGGTTGTATTTATTGGTGTCTTCGAGAGCCTCAGACACCAAACTATTCTGTGTTCTGGAGGCTGAGGTTCTCGAAGTCTCCTTATCTCTATATGCCAAAGATAGTTCAGGAAGTTTATTTGGATTATCCTTAATCAAAGCCTCTTTCTTTTTTCTACTCCAACCTTGAATTTGTTTTTCTCTATAGAATGCATCATCTATTCTTTGAAACTCTTCAAAGTAAACTAGCGCAACAGGAAGTCTCTTTTTAGTATGATTTGCGCCTTGACCTTCTTGATGTTGTTTAATTCGTAATTCTAAATCAATTGTACTACCAGTATAATAAGTACCATCACTACATTCTAATATGTAAACAAATCCTTTTGGCATTTCAATATTGCTTCTTTTACTTAGATTATGTTCAATCTTTTATTTTGGTGATTGAGGTTCTCGTTATTTTGGTGGCTGAGGTTCTCGAAGTCACAACCCAAATTTTTTTTTTAATCGTTAATCGTTAATCGTAATTCGTTCAATGCTTCAACAACTGCATTATGAGTTACTACATTAGTCTTGAAATGTTCAATTAATGCATTTTTCTCAGAGGTATTGGCATTATACTGATTTAGCATATTTATCAAATGCATTTTCATATGTCCTTGCTGTATTCCGGTTGTAGTAAGCGAATGTATGGCAGCAAAATTTTGAGCTAAACCAGCAACTGCTACAATTTTCATGAGTTCTTTTGCTGAAGGATTATTTAAGAGTTCTAACGATAATTTTGCTAAAGGATGTAATGCTGTAATACCACCTACTGTTCCCAAAGATAATGGGATTTCAATCCAAAATTTAAAGATATCATTTTCAATAGTAGCATGTGTTAAGCTTGAGTATTTTCCATTGCGTGAAGCAAAAGCATGTGCGCCTGCTTCAACAGCTCTAAAATCGTTTCCTGTGGCCAATACAACTGCATCAATACCATTCATAATACCTTTGTTATGTGTTACAGCCCTATAAGGCTCAACTTCCGCAATCTTTACTGCTTGTAAAAATTTTTCAGCAAATACTTCGGGTAATATGGTATTATCATTATGCAACTCTTTAATAGTGCAGCTTACTTCAGCTCTAACCAAACATTCTGGAACGTAGTTAGATAATATGCTCATTATAATGTCTATGCTTTTTTCTTCACTTGAAAAGTCTTCAAAATTCTTAGCTTCAGCTTTAAAAGTAGTTGCAAATTGTTCTAAACATGAATTTATAAAATTGGCGCCCATAGCATCCAAAGTTTCAAAAGTGGCATGTAATTGGTAATAGCCAGAAATATTTTGTGTTTTATCTTTTAATTGAATATCCATAATGCCGCCACCACGACGCTCCATATATTTGGTAATGGATTTAGTGTCTTCAATAAGTTTGGGTTTAACAGACTTAAAATAGGCTTGAAGTGTCTTAACATTTCCGTGATATATAAAATGAACTTGCCCAATTTTTGTGGTTGATAAAACCTTGGCTTTAAAACCACCACGATCTAACCAAAATTTTGCCGATTTACTAGCGGCTGCAACAACTGAGCTTTCTTCAATGGCCATTGGAATTGTATATAGCGTCTCATTTATAAGAAAATTTGGAGCAACACCAAGCGGTAAATAAAAATTAGAAATAGTATTTTCAATAAACTCATCATGAAGCTGTTGTAGCTTATCATTTGTATTCCAATACTGCTTTAAAACGATTTTTGCATCTTCTGTGTTAGAAAAATAGTGTTCTGTAATCCAATCAATTTTTTTGGATTTTGATAATTTAGAAAAACCAGAAATAGATTTACGCATTAAATTCTAATTTGAATTGCAAAGATACTATTCTCAATGAAATGAAAACTGTTTAATCCTTTAGATAAGAAGCAATCCTTTTTTTGAGATTTATAACTTATACTGTTAGAATAATATTTTTAGTTTAAAAAGAGGATTGATTAATGAATACTGAATATCCAATAGTTGAAATTACTGTTAATAGTTGGTGTTTTTTGCATATTTTTTAGTAAACTTGACATCATTTTGTATAAAAAATAGTGTTTTAATGCATCGTATAAAATTATTCGTATCTATATTCTTTATAGTAACAGCTTTAACTTCAGCTCAAAACAAGGAAATCACATTAGAAAATATTTGGAATGGCACTTTTCGTACTGAACGTATGGATGCTTTACATTCTATGAAAAATGGACAGCAATATTCCGTTTTAGACTTTAATAGAAAAGACAGAAGTTCTTCAATTGATGTTTATGATTATAAAACATTGGCTAAAATTAAAACCTTGGTCAATTCACAAGATATTACCGAAATCCCTTATTTTTCTGACTATACATTTAGTGAAGACGAGCGTAAAATTATCCTAGCAACTCAGTTGCAATCTATTTTTAGACACTCAACTTTAGGGATTTACTATGTATATGATACCAGTAATAATAGTATTGTTAAGGTGTCTGAAGAGAAAATACAAGAACCTACATTTTCACCTGATGCAACAAAAGTTGCATATGGGTTAAATAATAATTTATTTGTTAAAGATTTACTGTCTGGTAAAACCACACAAATTACATTTGATGGCGAGAAAAATAAGATTATTAATGGCATTACCGATTGGGTTTATGAAGAAGAGTTCTCGTTTGTACGGGCTTTTGAATGGAATGCTGATAGCAATAAAATAGCATTCATTCGTTTTGATGAAACCGAAGTTCCTGAATTTTCAATGGATATTTACGGGAAAGGACTTTACCAAACTCAGGAAGTATTTAAATATCCAAAAGCGGGCGAAAAAAACTCATTGGTTACACTTCATGTTTACAGTTTAGAGAATAACACTACAAATCAAGTTAAAGTAAATAAAGACTATAACGATTTTTATATTCCAAGAATTAAATGGACAAATAATCCAGATGTTTTAAGTGCGCAATACATGAATAGACATCAAAATGAATTGGATTTATGGATGATTAATGCTGCCGATAATACTTCAGATTTAGTATTAGCAGAAAAAGATGAAGCTTATATTGATGTTACTTTTAATTTAACGTTTTTAAAGGATAATAGTTTTATTTGGACCAGTGAAAAAGATGGATTTAATCACATTTACCATTATACTAAGGATGGAAGTTTAATAAACCAGATAACTAATGGAAATTGGGAAGTCACCAATTAT
>JAADHG010000237.1 GCA_013151975.1 Chlorobiota bacterium
GGAATATCGACAATTTTAAAGGCGATAGTAAATTATACTCATGGATGTATCGCATTGCTACAAACGAAGCAATAACACACATTAATAAAAACGCAAAACGTTTACAAATAACTAGTGAAGAAGTACAAAACCAAGTAATTAACAACTTAAAAGCAGATGTTTATTTTGAAGGTAACGATATTCAATTAAAGTTACAACAAGCCATAGCAACACTACCGCAAAAGCAACAATTAGTGTTTAATATGAAATATTTTGATAATGTAAAATATAAAGATATGTCTGAAATATTAGAAACCAGTGAAGGTGCCTTAAAATCATCGTATCACATTGCTGTAAAAAAAATTGAAGAATACATAACTAGAATTTAAACCTTTTAAAGTAAATTGTGTCTAAGAAAGTGTAATGCAAAAAGATTTAAATAACATAAAAAATACAGGCTTCAAAGTCCCTAAAGATTATTTTAACACTTTAGAGGATACCATCTTGAGTAAAATTAAAGCTGAGTCTATCCTAAAAGATATTGATAGTCCAGGATTTGAAATACCAAATGGTTATCTAGATACTCTAGAAGACACCGTTTTTAATAAGTTACCTAAAAAGGAAAATCCTAAGGTCATTTCATTATTTAGTAAGAAAAACCTAATATACATTTCAGGTGTTGCAGCTGCAATAGTTATTATGTTTGGTTTCTTTTGGAACAATACTAATGCATCAGAGATGGAATTGGATTATGAAATGGTTGAATCTTACCTGATTGATCAAAACATTAGCTCTTATGAGATTGCTTCTTTACTAACCGAAGAAGAACTGTCTAACATTGATTCTGAAATTATGAACGAAGCTTTTAATGATGAAGATATGGAAGACTACTTATTAGAGAATGTAAATTTTGAAGATATAATTGAACAATAACTAATAACAGATGAAACGATTAATTATCCCCATATTAACGCTATTTATATGCTTTAATGTATATAGTCAAAGAGACGGCAAAATGCAGGAACGCATTAAGGCACAAAAAGTGGCCTTTATTACAGAGCGCTTAGATTTATCGTCTAAAGAAGCCCAAAAATTCTGGCCCATTTATAATGCTTTTGAAGACAAGGTAACCAAGATGCGCCGAAATGATCTTAGAGAAGTAAGACAAGCCATGCAAAAAGGGAACTTATCAGATAATGAAGCACAACAAGTTTTAGACCAATTTATGAATGTTGAAGAACAATTGTTTGAAGCAAAAAAGCAGCTTGTAAAAGATTTAAGAAATGTAATCCCTCCACAAAAAATAATTCAGCTAAAAGCTGCAGAAGATGCTTTCAATAAAAAGTTAATGAAAATGTTGCAACAACGCAGAGAAAAAATGCAGAACATGCGAAACAATAGAAAGAATTAATTCTATAAAAAAAAGAGGCTTTTGCCTCTTTTTTTTATTCCTTGAATGTCAACTTACTAATCCTACCCTTCCCAGCTGCATAGGCTATACTATCGTTTAAAAATCGAATGGTATAAAATCCCTCATCACTAAGATGCTTCCAGGTATATCCTGAATCATTACTATAATCAATCCCTTTAAATCCAATTGTTACCAACTCCTTCCCTGCTCTATTTGGAATATATTGCACACAACTTCTATACCCTGGATTTTTACCTTTTGCTACAACTTCCCATGTTTTGCCTCCATCATTAGTGACAATTTTATTAGCTTGATTATCCTCTGGTTTAGTATAATCGCCACCAATAGCAAAACCATTCTTTGCATCATAAAAATCTATGGAATACATCCCTGTAGTTTCCAAGCCTTGAACAATTGGCGTCTCAAACACTTCCCATGTTTTTCCTTTATCTGGTGAATATAAAACCCTACTTGCCTTACCTCCTGTTGCAACCCAAGTGTGATCTCCAACAATCGTAATATTGGTATCACTTGCAGCAAAAGCAGCTTCACCTTCCTTAGCTTTTGGTAAAACATCACAAGAGAGTTTTGTCCATGTATTACCGCCATCTCTTGTAATTATTATACTCATACAATCCTCGGTTGGATCGCCTATAGCAATGCCTTCTTGGTTGTTCCAAAAATCTATCGAATCGTAAAAGGCTTTTGAATGTTCTTCTTGGTAAACTATTTTCATTTTACCATTATTCCCCGTTTTATAAAGTAAACTTGGATTAGCAATACTTAGCATAAAAAAATCAGTAGAAGTATGAGTTACCGCTCTAAAACTCAAATCAAGTGTATCATATTTTTGTTTTGATATCGACCATTTTTCATTATTAGAATTATACAAGCCATAGGAATTATTATTCGCTGCAAAAGTCAAACTTTTATCTTCTAATAATTCAATTGCCCTAATACTCAACAAGGAATCTTCCAAAATAATTTCAATTTCAACTTTAGAGAAATCTCTTGATTTAAATGCTTTTTCTTTTTTGCAAGAAAACAAACATAAAACTAATACAACTAAAAGGAATATTCTCATAAGCTTCAAATTTTTATAAAAATAGAAAAGATGAATGAATAAACAGATAAACGATTATACAAATCAACATTTTAAACCTACCTTTGCATGCTTATTTAATTTTTATGCGATTACACCGAAACTTATGCTTTGCAGTTATTGATGGACTGTTATTAATCTTTAATGAAGGCGAATATGCCGATAAAGTAGTACAACAACTTTTAAAACGCGATAAGCGCTGGGGAAGTCGTGATCGTGCTTTTGTTGCCGAAACCACTTACGATATTGTGCGTTGGAAACGATTATATGCAGAAATTGCAAATGTAAAAGAACCCTTTAGTCGTGATGATGCATGGCGTTTATTTGCGGTTTGGGCTACTTTAAAAGGGATTAAACTTCCAGATTGGAAGTATTTTGAAAATACACCCACTCGAAAAATCAAGGGAAAGTTTGATGAATTGTTAAAAGAACGTAAATTTAAAGAGTCCATTCCAGACTGGATGGATAATATTGGTGTTAAAGAACTTGGAGAGAAAAAATGGACTAAAGAAATTGCTGCGCTCAACAAGCAAGCAGACGTTATACTAAGAGTAAATACCTTAAAAACTAACAAAAAGGACTTACAATTAAAATTACAGTCTGAAAATATTGAAACCGAGTTTTTGCCTAATCATCCTTCGGCTTTAAAATTAGTAGAACGTGCAAACGTATTTAAAACCGAAGCGTTTAAAAACGGTTGGTTTGAGGTACAAGATGCCTCTTCACAATTGGTGGCCGCTTTTCTTGATGTAAAACCAGGTATGAAAGTGGTAGATACCTGTGCAGGTGCTGGAGGAAAAACATTGCATTTGGCATCCCTTATGGAAAATAAAGGTCAGATTGTGGCCATGGATATTTACGAAAGTAAACTTAAAAAACTAAAAGTAAGAGCGCGTAGAAATGGCGCTCATAATATCGATTTAAAAGTCATAGATTCTACCAAACCTATAAAAAAATTATACAATAAGGCTGATAGAGTTCTTATTGACGCACCTTGCTCTGGTTTAGGTGTTTTACGCAGAAATCCAGATGCAAAATGGAAATTGGAACCAGAATTTATTGATAACATTAAAGACACCCAACAAAGTGTATTACAACAATATTCTAGAATGGTAAAACCTGACGGCATGCTTGTTTATGCCACTTGCTCTGTATTACCTTCTGAAAACCAAGAACAGGTAGAACATTTTTTAGCTTCAGAATCTGGAAAAGATTTTATATTTGTAAAAGACAAAAAAATATTAGCTCACGAATCTGGATTTGACGGATTTTATATGGCTTTATTAAAACGAAACAAATAAATACGTATGAAACAATTTTACACTCTCTTTTTATTATTTATTACAGCCTTTACTTTTTCTCAAGAGGCATACTATTCAAATGGCGTAAATAATGTTGATTTTAATCTCACAGGAATTGATTTAAAAAATGCTTTAGAAATTAAAATAAGTAACAACACAACAGCTCTACCATATTCCAGTAGTAGTTTTGATACTTGGGATGCTTTAAAATTAACGGATGTAAATCCAGCAAATAGTAGTCAAGTACTTCTTATTTATGGTTGGGAAAATGGCACTGATGGTAGTGTAACAAACGATAGAGAGCGTGGAATAAATATGACTGGCGGAAACGTTGGCGATTGGAATAGAGAACATGTTTTCCCTAAATCTCTGGCAACACCTTCACTAACAACTGGAAGCCCTGGCCCAGGAACAGATATTCATAATTTACGTCCTGCCGATGTACAATGGAATGGTACTAGAGGAAGTTTGAAATTTGCTGATGGAACTGGTAATTCTGGTCCTATTAGTGGTAATTGGTATCCAGGTGATGAGTGGAAAGGCGATGTAGCAAGAATGGTAATGTATATGTATTTACGCTACGATGGTAATGGATCAAGTGTTGCAGAAACACAATGTTTTCCTAATGTTGTAGGTGTTGGTAATGCAGTTGGTAATGACGCAAATATGATTGATTTGTTTTTACAATGGAATGTTGATGACCCTATTTCGGATGTTGAAAGACAGCGTAATGCTGTTTCTGAAACTTGGCAAGGCAATAGAAATCCTTTTGTTGACAATCCTGCTTTGGCAACAGTAATTTGGGGAGGTCCTGTGGCAGAAGACACATGGGGGAATTTACTCTCTACAAATCAAAATGCTACAATAACTTATAGTATGTATCCAAATCCTGTAAAGAATAATTTTGTTTATTTTTCATCTACGACTCAAGATTTAGATGTGATTATTTATAATGTGTTAGGAAAACAAGTTTTAGTTGAAAATATTACTCCTAATAAAGATTTTATTAATGTTTCAAATCTTAATAAAGGAATTTACCTAGTTTACCTAGTAAAGATTAATTCTAGCCAAGGAGTTTTAACTAAAAAATTAATTGTGCAATAGAAATTATTAAAGCGACTTTTAGAGTCGCTTTTTTTATGTTTAAAACTCGTGAATAACTATCAAATTAACTCCGCTTTTTAAATAGTAATTACAAGTAAAAAAATTAAATTTGCACTTTAATAAACAACACTCAAACTAAAACCTAATGATTCATTTCTTTGGAAACGTAAACAGCAAAGTATTTGCTGTTCAAACAGCAGAAGAATTATCAACTGAAACCATCTCAAAACTTAACTGGCTTTTTGGTAATCAACCAAAAATACAACAAGCATCTCTAGATGCTTTTTTTGTTGGGCCTCGTGCAGCAATGATTACACCTTGGAGTACCAATGCTGTTGAGATTACTCAAAATATGGGTGTTATTGGTATTACCAGAATTGAAGAATTTGAAGCTATTCCTGAAGATTTTTCAGACTTCGATCCCATGATTTCTGAGAAATATAATGGATTAAATCAGGAATCATTTACCATTAATATTCAGCCTAAATCTATCCTTCAAATTGAAGATATTTCAACATATAATAAGCAAGAAGGATTAGCATTAAGCAATGAAGAGATAGAATATTTAGAAAGTGTAAGTATAAAAATTGGGCGACCATTAACCGACTCTGAAGTCTTTGGTTTTTCTCAAGTAAATTCTGAGCATTGTCGTCATAAAATATTTAATGGAGTCTTTATCATTGATGGCATAGAAAAACCAACGTCTCTTTTTAAACTCATTAAAGAAACATCGAAGCAAAATCACAACGATATTGTTTCAGCATATAAAGATAATGTGGCGTTTATTAAAGGTCCAAAAGTAGAACAGTTTGCTCCTAAACGTGCTGACATTCCTGATTTTTATACCACTGAAGATTTCGAATCTGTAATATCGCTAAAAGCTGAAACACATAATTTCCCAACAACGGTAGAACCTTTCAATGGTGCTGCAACAGGCTCTGGTGGTGAAATTCGTGACCGATTAGCTGGCGGAAAAGGCTCATTACCCTTAGCAGGTACCGCTGTTTATATGACCTCATACTCTAGGTTAGAAAATAATCGTCCCTTCGACTCAGCTCAGGGCAAGCCATGGGAAAAAGCTATGCAAGAGCGCCAATGGCTGTACCAAACACCAATGGATATCCTTATCAAAGCCTCAAATGGTGCTTCAGATTTTGGAAACAAATTTGGGCAACCATTAATTTGTGGTTCTGTGCTAACCTTTGAACATGAAGAGCACTTCGACAAGCTCAGTGTGACATCTCGAAAATTAGGTTACGACAAAGTAATCATGCAAGCTGGAGGCATTGGCTACGCAAAAGCAAATCAAGCACTAAAAGACACACCTCAAACTGGAGATAAAATAGTACTTCTTGGTGGCGATAATTACCGAATAGGGATGGGAGGAGCTGCTGTTTCTAGTGCAGACACCGGAGCGTTTTCATCTGGAATTGAACTTAATGCGGTACAGCGTTCTAACCCAGAAATGCAAAAACGTGCTGCAAATGCCATTCGCGGCATGGTAGAAAGCGATAATAATTTTATCGTTTCAATTCACGATCATGGTGCTGGTGGGCATTTAAATTGCTTATCTGAATTGGTAGAAGATACCGGTGGGAAAATTGATTTAGATAAACTTCCAATTGGTGACCCTACGCTTTCAGATAAAGAAATTATTGGGAATGAATCTCAAGAACGTATGGGATTGGTTATTTCAGAAGAACATATCGATACATTACAACGCATTGCAGAGCGTGAACGCTCACCTATATATACAGTAGGTGACGTTACAGGAGACAACCGATTTACATTCGAATCTAAAACCAAAGGCAACAAACCTATGGATTTAGCTTTAGAAGATATGTTTGGAAGTTCACCAAAAACGATAATGAACGATATCAATATTGATAGACAGTATGCAAAAATCACATACAATTCAGATGCTTTTTATGACTATCTAGACCAAGTATTACAACTAGAAGCTGTAGCTTGTAAAGATTGGCTCACCAACAAAGTAGATCGTTGTGTTGGTGGAAAAGTGGCAAAACAACAATGTGTTGGCGCTTTACAATTACCACTCAATAATGTTGGTGTAATGGCTTTAGACTACAAAGGCAAAGAAGGTATTGCGACGTCAATTGGTCATTCGCCAATTTCTGGACTAATTAATCCAACTGCCGGAAGTAGAAATTCTATTACTGAAGCGTTGACTAATATAATTTGGGCTCCTTTAAAAGAGGGTTTACAATCTGTATCGTTGTCTGCAAATTGGATGTGGCCTTGTAAAAACGAAGGTGAAGATGCACGTTTGTACGAAGCTGTACAAGCCATTTCAGAGTTTGCGATTGATTTAGGAATCAATGTTCCAACAGGAAAGGACTCCTTGTCCATGAAACAAAAATACCCTAATGAAGAGGTCATTGCTCCTGGAACAGTAATTATTTCGGCTGCTGCGAATTGCAATGCGATTTCAAAAGTTGTTGAGCCTGTTTTACAAAAAAATAAAGGTGATATTTATTATATCAATATATCTCAAGATGACTTTAAATTAGGAGGAAGTTCGTTTGCGCAAATCAATAATAAAATTGGAAGCAATACGCCAACGGTTAAAAGTGCAGCTTATGTAAAAACGGTTTTTAATACTATTCAAGATTTAATAAAAGATGAACAAATTGTTGCAGGACACGATGTCGCTTCTGGTGGATTGATTACTACACTACTTGAAATGTGTTTTGCTGAAAATAATTTAAGCGCAGAATTAGATATTACTGCCTTAAACCAAAAAGATTCATTTAAAGTGTTATTTGCTGAAAATTCTGGTATTGTATTTCAAGCAAAAGACAATTCAATTGAAACGATTTTAAAAGATGCAAATATTGAATTTTTCAACATTGGAAAAGTTACAGAAAGCGATGTATTAAGCATAATTAATAATAATGAAGTATTTACCATGACAATTTCGCGTTTACGAGATATGTGGTATAAAACCTCGTTCCTACTCGACCAAAAACAAACTGCAAATGGTTTAGCAAAAACACGTTTTGACAATTATAAAAATCAGCCTTTAAAATATACATTTCCAAAACATTTTACAGGAAATTTGCAAGATACCTTACAGTTGTCAGGTCGAGCGCGTCACATCGAGCGCAGTCGAGATGCGAGACCCTTTGACAACCTTTCGACTGCGCTCAAGGAGACAAAAATTAAACAAAAACCTAAAGCAGCCATTCTTCGTGAAAAAGGAAGTAACTCTGAACGTGAAATGGCAAATGCCATGTATCTCGCAGGTTTTGATGTAAAAGATGTACATATGACCGATTTGATTTCTGGTCGTGAAACATTAGAAGATATTCAGTTTATTGGTGCGGTTGG
>JAADHG010000222.1 GCA_013151975.1 Chlorobiota bacterium
AATGAACTTCTCCCTTATTATGAGCTTTTAATCTTGATTCTATTTTTCTAGTAAACCCTGTGTAGTAAGTTTCATCAATACACTTTAAAATGGAAACAGCATAAGGTAGCTCCATAGTTAGAGATTTTTAAATTTTAAATAAATTAAAGATAGAATAAATTTGAGAAGTGGACTTGTCCACCGAAGCCCTTAAAATAATTTTAATGTGACTATAAATTAAAAAGCCCTACTACGCTTCTCTTAAATTTGAAGTTTCGTAGGGCGAAGGTGGAGTCGCCGAGAATCGAACTCGGGTCCAAACAAGCTACCAAAGTGCTTTCTACACGCTTAGTTTTTTCATGGTTTTAGATAATACGCTGATTAAAAACACTCTACGTATTACTTAGCTTTTTTAGTTTCAAAAATGTACCAAAGCATTACATTTTCTAGGTTTACTTTTACGATGCCTCAAAGTAGAACGCCGTTAACCAAGGCTTTCAAGAGACATTTAGCTTTCCTACCTAGTAGGACAAGGCTAATCTTACTATAATTCAGATTATGCAGCTAAAGCGTAGTTATTCTCGCCGTTTAAAATTTAACATAGCCTTTTACGCGTTTCAATGTCGTTACGCGACGTGCTTACAATTTAATACAACTCGCTGTCAAAACCAGTCGACCCCAATTTCCTGCGTAGGCAGAGATATTTATAAACAATTTTTATTAGGGCGTTCCTCTTTTTTGCTAAAGCTTCAAAGAGTCAGACTTTCCGCTATATCTTTTTAATTTGTCTAAAACATTTCTACAAGCTTTACTTGCTACTTTCAATGAAAATATGTTTTCATTTTAGTAATGCTCAATGAGACAAATTAAAAAGGATGTCGCTTTAATCCTTAACGCAGTTTGCAAAGTTATCAAAAACTTTGCAATTCCTATTAAATCCTTTTACTTTCGTGCAAAATTTATACCAAGTTCATACTATGAAGTTTGCTTTAATAAAAGAGCGTAAAAATCCGCCAGATCGTAGGGTTGTATTATCTCCTCAAGCTTGTGAAAAACTAACTAATGATTTTCCTCAAGCGGAAATTCTAGTGGAGTCAAGTGATATTCGTGTGTTTAAAGATAAAGAATACACTAACTTAGGGTTTAAAGTAACAAACGATGTTTCAGATGCCGATGTTTTTCTTGGTGTAAAGGAAGTGCCTATTGAGGCATTAATTCCGAAGAAAAAGTATTTCTTTTTTTCGCATACAATAAAAAAACAGCCTTATAATAGAAATTTATTAAAAGCTTTATTAGAAAAAAAAATCGAGTTTTACGACCATGAAGCAATTGTTAATTCAGATAATTTTAGACTTATAGGTTTTGGATATTACGCAGGTGTTGTTGGTGCTTATAATGGATTAAGGGCTTATGGTTTAAAATTTGGAGATTTTAATTTACCCAAAGCAGGAACTTTTAAAGATAGAACCGAACTTGAAGCTTTTTTAGATAGCATTAAACTTCCCAACATTAAAATTGTACTTACAGGAAAAGGAAGAGCAGGTAATGGTGCCAAAGAAGTTTTAGATCATTTAAAGATTAAAGAAGTATCGGTTAAAGATTATTTAACGCAAGATTTTAATGAAGCAGTTTACACACAAATAGATGTGTTAGATTATAATATTCGTAAAGATGGTCAAGAGTTAGATAAGAGAGATTTTTATAATCATCCAGAAGCGTATAACTCAACATTTATGAAATTTGCAAAGGTAAGCGATTTATATATTGCGGGTCATTTTTTTGGAGATGGGTCACCATATCTTTTTACTCGAGAAGATGCGAAATCTGATGATTTTAATATCAAAGTAGTTGCTGACATTAGTTGTGATATAGATGGACCTGTGGCATCTACAATTCGCCCTTCAACTATTGCAAATCCTATTTATGGTTACAACCCGATAACTGAAAGCGAAGTGGATTTTATGGACGACGATGCCATTGTAGTAATGGCAGTAGATAATCTACCTTGTGAGTTGCCAGATAATGCAAGTAGAGGGTTTGGCTTTATGTTTTTAAAGTACGTTATACCAGCATTTTTTAATAATGATAAAGATGGCGTACTAGAAAGAGCAAAAATGACCGAGAACGGAAAGCTTACACCACGTTTTTCCTATTTACAAGATTATGTTGATGGGAAAGAGTAGTTAGATTTATTAAAATTTATTAGCTATTTTTAGGCTTATAAATTTTAAAGATGCAAAACAACTACGTAAATATTGATACATTAAAATTTTTATTATATAATGTACACCACACCGAAGAACTTTTAAGCAGAGAACGTTTTAGCGATTATGATAAAACGGCCATAGATATTTTTATAGATTCGGTTAAAACTTTTTCGGATACTGCCTTATTTCCGTTTATTAAAGACATGGATGAGAAGCCATCCTATTTCAAAGATGGTAAAATTAATGTGCACCCTCAATTTGAAAACATATTAAGACCTGGTGGGGAAATGGGGTTAGTAGGATTGGGATTTGATTATGACGATGGAGGGATGCAAATGCCATCAACTATTTTTCATGCTGCCTATTTTATTATGGAAGCAGCAAACAATCATGTTCCAGGATATTTTGGCTTAACAGCAGGCTCAGCTAATTTAATTTTATCTTTTGGTAGCCAAGAACTTAAAGATACCTATGTGCCAAATATGTTAGATTTAACGTGGGGAGGAACCATGTGTTTAACGGAACCCCAAGCAGGAAGCTCGCTATCAGATGTAGCAACTACTGCAACTCCAACAGATGAAGATTATTACTTAATTAATGGGCAAAAAATATTTATTTCGGCTGGTGACCATCAGTTTTCAAACAATTTTGTGCATTTAGTATTAGCACGAATTGAAGGTGCACCAAAAGGGATAAAAGGGGTTTCATTGTTTGTAGTTCCTAAAAAGCGACCCGCTGAAAATGGAGAATTGGTTTATAATAGCGCAGATATTGTTGGAGAATTTGAAAAAATGGGACAAAAAGGATATTGCACCACACATATTGTTTTTGGAGATAATAATGATTGTAGGGGTTGGCTAGTTGGCGAACCCAATAAAGGTCTATCCTATATGTTCCAAATGATGAATGAAGCTCGAATTGCTACCGGACGTATGGGAGCAGCTATTTCTTCAGCAGCATATTATTCCTCTTTAAAGTATGCAAATGAACGTCCTCAAGGGCGAAAATTAAATAGTTCTGGACAAAAAAATGCAGATGATGAGCAGACACTAATCATTAATCATCCAGATATTAAACGTCTATTATTTAGTCAAAAAGCAATTGTAGAAGGATCGTTGAGCTTAGTTTTTCAAACTGCAAATTATTTTGATAAAGAAATGACAAGTACTTCAAATGAAGACAAGGAAAAGTACAATTTGCTTCTAGAATTATTAACACCAATTGCAAAAACATATCCAGCTGAAAAAGGTATAGAATCTACAAGTAATGCTGTTCAAATATTAGGAGGTTATGGCTTTTGTTTCGATTTTATGCCACAGCAGTATTATAGAGATATACGTATTATTGCATTATATGAAGGTACTACAGGTATACAGTCTTTAGATTTATTGGGTAGAAAAGTAACGGCTAAAAACGGAAAAGCACTTCAATTATTAGCTGAAGAGATTCAACAAACCATAAAAGAAGCTAATGCTCATGATAACTTAAGACCTTATGCAGCTATATTATTAGAAAATATAGGCTTAGTGCAAAAGGTAGTTAGTACTTTAATGCCTCATGCCTTAAAGGGTAATTACGAGCGTTTTCTTGCTGATGCTACTGTATTTATGGATTTTTTAGGTACAATTGTAGTAGGATGGCAATGGTTAAAAACTGCTAATGCCGCTCAACAGATTTTAAAAGAGAATAACGGAAAACAATCAGAAGCCTTTTATGAAAGTAAAATTCATACAATGAAATTTTTCTTTACTTACGAATTAATAAAAACTAAGGGATTAGCAAAAACCTTGATGAATACTGAGGAGCTTACAATTTCTGTAGATAAAGATATCTTTAATTAACTTTCATATATAACCAACAATATGCAACAATTTAATTCACCGCTTTCAGCTTTTGAGTATTGGGAGCACACAACGCCAAATAAAGAATATTTACGACAATATATAAATGGCGAACTTAAAATTTATACATTTAAGAAAGCTGGAGATGAAGCACGACGTATTGCTACTGCTATAAATGGGTTTAATTTGCCGCCTAAAAGTAATGTAGCATTACTATCTTCAAACTGTGCGAACTGTGCGCATTGGGTTATGGCAGATTTGGCAATAATGATGTCTGGTCATACGTCTATACCAATTTACCCAACGTTACAAGCTGAAACTATAGAGTTTATTTTAGAGCATAGCGAAGCTAAAGCAATTATTGTAGGTAAGTTATTAGATTTCGAATCCCAAAAGTCGGCTATTAAAAATATGCCTATTATAAGTGTTGAAATGTATGGTATTAAGGATGAATATACTTGGGAAAACTTAGTTTTAAAGAATGAACCATTACAAAGCACAACAAAACAAGATGTAGATCATTTACTTACCATTATTTATACTTCTGGGACAACTGGAAACCCAAAAGGTGTAATGCATACTGTTGGTAGTTTTACAAATGCTTCAAATGCTTTTTTAAAAGCAATAGAGCTTAAAAATCAACCTAGGTTTTTCTCATATTTACCATTGTCTCATATTGCAGAACGTATTGGTTTAGAAATTGGAGGGATGTTTAGAGGTGCTTCTATGACGTTTTCAGAATCTTTAGAAACGTTTGCAAGTAGTTTAGAAGCTACCCAACCTGATTTATTTTTTGCAGTCCCTAGAATTTGGGAGAAGTTTAAGGAAAAAATATTACTTGGATTGCCTCAAAAAAAATTGAACAAAATATTGAGATTACCTATAATAGGAGGATTGGTGAAGAAAAAAATTAAAAAGAAATTAGGTTTATCAAAAGCCACTCATATTTATTCGGGAGCAGCACCAATAGCTGTAAGCCTTTTAGAATGGTATAAAAAATTAGGAATTACTATTTTACAAGGTTATGGAATGACAGAAGATTGCATTTTATCTCATAGTAATTTGCCAGATACCAATAGAATAGGAACTGTTGGGAAACCAATGAAAGGAGCGCAAACAAAATTATCTCCCGAAGGAGAAATATGTATCTTAAATGATTGCTTGATGAAAGGTTATTATAAAGAGCCAGAACAAACCGCTGCAATTTTTGATGAAGAGGGTTATTTAAAAACTGGAGATATTGGCGAGTACGATCATGATGGCTATTTAACTATTACAGGACGCGCTAAAGACCAGTTTAAAACAGATAAGGGCAAGTATATTTTTCCTGTTCCAATTGAGTTAGAGCTCTCTAAAAACCCCAATATCGATCAAGTTTGTATTGTTGGTATGGGAATTCCACAGCCTATTTTATTAGTTGTTACATCGGAAGAAGGTAAGAAAAAGAGTAAGGACGAATTAAGCGAGAATTTAATTAATATGATACAAAATATTAATCCTACATTGGAGAAGCACGAAAAAATTGAAAAAGCTGTTATTATGACTGAAGAATGGACTGTTGCAAATGGATTGATGACACCAACACTTAAGATTAAGAGAAGCCAAGTTGAAAAAATACACAGACCAATGTACAAATCGTGGTTTGATTTGGAACACAAAGTAATTTTTGAATAATATGAAAGCAGTTTTATGCACCTCTTTCGGCTCGATTGATAATTTAATTATAGAAAATATTCCAGATTTAATACCTGCAAACGATGAGGTTATTATTAATGTTAAAGCTTGTGGATTGAATTTTCCAGACACTTTAATTGTACAAGGGAAATATCAATTTAAATCAGATTTCCCATTCTCTCCAGGCGGTGAGGTTTCGGGAATTGTAATGGCTATTGGTGATAATGTCACTAATGTTAAAGTTGGTGATAAAGTTATGTATGGTAGTGTTTTTGGTGGATTTGCCGAACAAGTTAAAGCAAAAGCTAAAGATGTGTTTAAAATGCCACCAACAATGGATTTTACAACAGCGGCTTCATCAATGTTAACCTATGGAACATCGTATCATGCATTAGTTAATCGTGCTAATTTGCAAAGTGGGGAAACACTTTTAGTTTTAGGAGCAGCTGGAGGTGTTGGTACAGCAGCAATACAAATAGCAAAAGCACTTGGAGCGATTGTAATAGCAGCAGCTTCCACAGACGAAAAGTTAGAATTTTGTAAAGACAATGGCGCTGACTACACTGTAAATTATACAACTGAAGATATTAAAAGTAAGATAAAAGAAATCACTAATGGTAAAGGTGTTAATGTAATTTATGATCCTGTCGGCGATAAATTTTCTGAGCCTGCATTACGTTCAATTGCTTGGAAAGGGAGATATTTAGTTGTTGGTTTTGCCGCAGGAGATATTCCAAAGATTCCTTTAAACCTTGTGTTGCTAAAAGGCTGTCAAATAATGGGTGTGTTTTGGGGAGCTTTTTTTAAAAATGAACCACAACAAAATGCTGAAAATTTTACTGCGATTGTTAAGTGGTTTGCTCAAGGAAAATTAAAGAGTAGAATTCATAAAGAATTCCCTTTAGAAAGAGTAGTTGAAGCTATGCATGCTATGATTAATAAAGAAGTGAAAGGAAAAATAATTTTAATACCTTAAGAAATTTAAGTTACTGCATGTTTTATTTTTGATCTTTAGGTAAAAATGAAACTAGCAAAATACCTCGTATGCTCTGCGTCGAGGATAGTTGGTTTCAAAAAATTCTTTATAAAAAAAAAGCCTATCAATTTTGATAGGCTTTCGTTAAAAGATTAAAATAAAACTATACCACTTTTACGTTTATAGCATTCATTCCTTTTTTTCCTTCTGTTAACTCAAACTCGACTTTGTCGCCTTCGTTAATTTGATCAATTAATCCAGACACGTGTACAAAGTACTCTGTATTTGAATCGTCTTCTGTTATGAAACCAAATCCTTTGGTTCCATTAAAAAATTTTACTGTTCCGTTCACTGTTAAAAATTGTTTAAAGGGTAAAGATAATATTATTAAGTGTTTTTTACTACTTAATTGTTAAAATTATTCTTTAGCAGTGTAAAATTAGTACTTAGATTTTAAGCATTATAATTAACTTTAGGCTAATGATTAATACTAAAATTTTTAACAATATCTGAAACATCATCAAGCTTTTGCCATGTTTTTGGGCGCTCGTAATCTTGTTCTGAAATTAGTATTTTGGCATTAGGATAATTATCCTTTATATATTTCCAAGTGGTATCTTTCCAATTGGCTTTGTCTTTTTCTAGGAGTTCTACACCCTTAAGGTCGCCAGAAACAGCCCTATCTATAAGTGGCCACCATAAACTTTCTGTTTCACGATCCCAAAGCACAAAACCATCTAAACCATCCCAAACATCATTATCGTAATAGGTATAGCCACTTAAAGCGAAGGTGAGTTCTTTATCGCCATATTGTCTGTCGTAAATAGCACCTAAATCGGCAAGAACACAATACACTGCCATAATGGGTTCGCCATTTAAAACATCGTTAACGACTTCATGGCGAGTTAAATCTTTTACAGAATAAGCTTTTACATCATCACCGGAATAAGCTAGGATAAATCTATCATCATCATTCCAAAGTGAATCTACGGCTTCAATGTTTGTAAATTTGGGTTGCAATAATGCTGGAAATACTTCACGACCAATGCCATAATGAAATTGTTTGTCTTTAAGGTCATAATTTGTGATATCAAAATTTTGAATACTATCTTTTCCACCATATAGCATTTTACGACCATTCACTTCAAAGAATTTTCCGTTGTTATAAGCACTTGGTCGTTGTGGTTTTTTAATTGTGTCCGTTTTAGTTGATACAGCTGTATTATTTTGGTCAATTGTTTTAGCATTTTGGTTTTTACAAGATAAAATAGATAATAAGATAAGAGGGATAATAAATTTTCTCATAGTGTTTTAGTTTTTTAAGTGCTTATTATTGTTTTGAAGTAGTGTTATCGTTATTACCGTCTTTGTCTTCTTTTTTCATTTTTATATATCCTGTAACTAATCGCACTCCTAATCTTGCAAAAAGGATGATGGCAATTACCATAACGATGTTAAATCCGTCCATAGGTTACAAGGTAGTGTAAATTTCTAAAAAATTTTATCATTGGTTTTTGTTAATTTCGGTTTCTATTAATATTATCAATCCTTCAGACATAGATTTCATTTCTTCAAATTGAGCATTCATTACGGTGAATTCATAAACAGCCATAACAAAACCATTCTTTTGCTTTATGTCTTTCAACATTTCTTCAAAATTAGTCTTCGGCAATTGAACATTTTCACCAGCTTTACCATTGCTCATATCGTAAGTATATTTTTTTACAATAGGATTTAAATCTAGTACTCCATAAGATGGTTCATAAAGCATAATTTCTGCATCATAGCGAAAATGTTCTTCTTCATACTTCAGTTTTTTATAAAGTGATTCTAAATTTAGTAGTGTGTTTTTTATAGAATCATTAGAAATAAGCGCCAAATTTCCTGAATTAACTAATTCTTGATACGTATTATTAATTTGATAAAATTTTCGCCAAGTATATATGTTAACTGCATTGCGGCTAAATGTGTTTAGATTGGTTAATGGTTTGCCTTCGAAATAATCAATAACTACATTAGCTGATGCGATACGTGTTGTTCTAACATCAATATAATTTTGTAATTCTTCTATATTAAGTTGTAAATCACTTTTAATATTTGAAAGGTAGTGTAGTTCTTTTGCTCTATCTTTCCTTAAGTCATTCCAATTATTAATACTTAAAGCAATTAAAATACCAATAACCACAAGAACAATTTCGCCAATGGCGTATTTTAGGTAGTTCGCTGTACGTACAGAAGAAGGTTTTTCTGAAACCAACTGCTTTCTAATTTTGTTAAATAATTTTGCCATTGTTTGTTTGTTTTGTCATTTCGAAATGAGAAATATAGTTTCGATTGAGA
>JAADHG010000097.1 GCA_013151975.1 Chlorobiota bacterium
CTATCTATAAAAATACTGAATTGCTCTACATAATTCTCGTAGGTAGGAAACACATTAATATGATCCCAAGCAATGCCACTCAATAACGCAATGTTAGGTTGGTAGAGATGAAATTTTGGACGTCTATCAATCGGAGAGCTCAAATACTCATCACCTTCTAACACAATAAAATCATTGTCGTCAGTTAGTTTTACCATCACATCAAACCCCTCCAATTGTGCACCTACCATATAATCTACATCTTTATCATGGTAATGCATCACATGCAAGATCATAGAGGTAATCGTTGTTTTCCCATGACTTCCACCAATAACAACTCTCGTTTTATACTTGGATTGTTCGTATAAAAACTCTGGATAACTATAAATTTTTAACCCTAATTCTTGTGCTTTTAATAACTCCGGGTTATCTGCTTTGGCATGCATACCCAAAACAATAGCATCTAAGTTGGTATTGATTTTTTCAGGAAACCAACCAAAGGTTTCTGGTAATAATCCTTTAGCTTCTAATCGTGATTTTGAGGGGTCAAAAATAGTATCGTCGCTGCCTGTAACTAGGTAACCTTTATTGTGTAAAGCAATAGCTAAATTATGCATTGCTGCACCTCCAATAGCAATAAAATGTACATTCATAGATAAAATAATTCTAAAGTAAATATAAGAATTGGAGTTGGAAGATAGCAAAGAGCACACCGAAGTTTTTCAAGATAATTTGTATGCTTACAAACCTAGGAAACTAATAGAGTAAATTATTATTCCCTATCTTTAAGTTCTAACTAAAACATAAATATTATGAATTCAAAAGTTTTAATGGTTTTAAGATTCCTTCTTGCAATCATGCTTCTAGTGTTTGGAGCAAACAAATTTTTACATTTTTTACCACAACCTGAAATGTCTGCTGATGCAGGTGCTTTTTTTGGTGGATTAATGTCAACAAAAACTTTAACTCTCGTTGCAGTAGTTGAAATAGTTACTGGTTTAGCTTTAATATTCAATAAATATGCTGCCTTAATGAGTATTATACTTATGAGTATCTCAGTAAATGCTTTGCTATTTCATTTATCATTAGATACTGCAAATATTGGTCCAGCAATCGCCTTATTAGTTCTAAATATCGTAATGCTTTATAATTATAAAGATTCCTATAAAGACTTACTAAAAGGATAATTACAATAAAAAAAAGAGGCTCTTAAAGAGCCTCTTTTTTTATTACTTTTTCTGCTGTGGTGGATATTGCGATAATACCTTATCTACTATAGCTTTAAATATTGCTTCTCTTTTTTCTGGGGATGCCTTAGGGTTAAACCCTGATTCACTAACTGCTTGCCAAAACAATCCCTTTCCATTTTCATCAATAAAATCAATAGTAATCTGTCTATTCATTTTGGGTTGTCCAATGGGAATTCCAACAGATAATCCGCCACCTACATGTCCACCTCCGCCACCAACACCAACGCCAACATTACTACTTTGTTGATTTTGATATTCGCTGCTTTGAATATTGATAAAAAAATCTGGTTTTTCAGATAGTGAAAACCCTTTAGCTTTCAAGTTAGCATCCATAATATCCAACAAACGTTTGGTATCTAATTCGCTCAATCCTGTTTCTAAATCGGAATAGTAATTATACGTTTTGTATGTGTTGAAATTGGTTTGCTTATCGTAATCGTAATTTACTCTAATTGAAGCACAAGACGAAACTAGTAATAGCAACAATAATACTTTTATACTCTTCATAGCTGTAGATTTTCTATAAATTTAATCAAAAATTATTCCAGTAAAGATTTAGTATGCTAAAATCTAATTATTAAGCATTTTCCAGAGCTTGTCTTTAAGTTCTGTAATACCTTGATGTGCTACTGAAGAAATAAATATATAATCTACCGGAAGTTCGTTATCAAGCTCAATTTTTAATTCAGCTTTAAGTTCATCATCAAGCATATCGCATTTGGTAATTGCAATTAAACGATCCTTATCTAGCATTTCAGGATTATAGCGACGTAATTCGTCTAGCAGAATATCATATTCCTTTTTAATATTAGAAGAATCTGCAGGAATCATAAATAACAAGGTTGAATTACGTTCAATATGACGTAAAAAATAGTATCCCAACCCTTTACCTTCGGCGGCTCCTTCAATTATTCCAGGAATATCTGCCATAACAAAGGTTTGAAAATCGCGATATTCAACAATCCCCAAATTTGGCTTTAACGTGGTAAACTCATAATCGGCTATTTTAGGTTTTGCTGAAGTGATTACAGATAATAAGGTAGATTTTCCTGCATTAGGAAATCCAACCAATCCAACATCAGCTAACACTTTCAATTCCAAAGTAATATACTTTTCTTCTAGTGGGATTCCGGGTTGTGCGTAACGTGGGGTTTGATTTGTCGAACTTTTAAAATGCCAATTACCTCGCCCACCTTGTCCGCCTTCACAAATAATACGCTCTTCGCCATCTTCAGTAATTTCTAAAATAATGGCATTGGTTTCAGTATCTCTAACAACAGTTCCTAAAGGTACGTCTATATACACATCAAAACCATCTGCTCCAGTACTTCTGCTTTTGCTTCCATGCTCACCATGCCCAGCTCTAAAATGTTTTTTATGCTTTAAATGAAGTAATGTCCAAAGGTTTGAATTACCACGAAGAATAACATGACCTCCACGACCACCATCACCTCCATCTGGACCTCCTTTTGTAATATACTTTTCACGATGTAAATGCACAGAGCCTTTACCCCCGTTTCCAGAAGCAGCATATATTTTTATGTAATCTACAAAGTTACCTTCAGTCATTTAATTAGATTTATGGCTTCCACGAAAGTGGAAATCTTCTTAATTGTAGTTTTAATTTATAAGTTTCCCTACTTCGAGGGAATTATAATTTATCAATCACAGCACTCAACCGTACTGTAATTTCTTCAATACTTCCAACACCATCTACACCAAAATACTTATTCTGTGACGAATAATACTCTTTTAAAACAGCGGTTTTAGAATAATATTCAGCTATTCTTTTTCTAATAACTTCCTCATTTGCATCGTCTGGACGACCACTGGTTTGACCTCTTTCTAATAAACGTTTTACTAAAACCTCATCATCCACTTCAAGAGCAACCATAGCATTAATAGAAGAATCTTTGGTTTCCATTAACGCATCTAAAGCTTTAGCTTGGGCTTCAGTACGTGGAAATCCATCAAAAATAAATCCATTAGCATCTGCATTTTTATCAACCTCAGCATTTAACATTTTAATAGTTACCTCATCAGGAACCAAATCACCTTTATCCATATAAGATTTTGCCAAAACACCAAGTGCTGTTTCGTTTTTAATATTATATCTAAATACATCTCCTGTAGAAATATGAACCAAACTATACTTTTCTTTCAAAAATTCGGCTTGCGTCCCTTTTCCTGCTCCAGGAGGTCCAAATAACACTAAATTTGTCATGTGTTGTGTCGTTTTTATTTGATATACTTCTGGAATATCTCTTCCTAATCCATTATAGTCTAATCCAAAACCAACAATAAATTTATTAGGAATTTCGATGCCAACATAATGGAGTTTATAATCTTTTTTATACGCTTCTGGCTTATAGAATAAAGTCGCAATCTTTAAAGATTTAACCCGTTCTTTACTAAAAATTCTATGTATTTCTTCAAGCGTATTGCCAGTATCTATAATATCTTCAATTATAACAACCGTTCTTCCAGATAAATCTTGAGTTAATCCTATTAACCGTTGAATGTCTTCAGTAGATTTTACGCCTTCATAAGACGCTAGTTTAATAAAAGTAACCTCACATGGTTTTGGATACTTTTTTACAAAATCACTTACAACCATAAAAGAACCGTTTAAAATTCCAATAAAAACAGGAATCTCATCACCCAAATCGGCTGCAATTTCCTTAGCTAATCTAGAAATAGCATCATCTATTTCCTGTGCAGAAATAAAGGGTTTAAAGTATTTGTCATGAAGTTTAATCACCTTAATATATTTTAGAAAGGTGCAAAGATAATCAATTGAATAAGTTTAAACGAAATTTTGATTTATCAATTTAGAATTTGGTTTAATATTAAAATGTATTTTTGCAAAGCAAACACACAAATTGAGTGATACTTCAAAAAATGAACTACTTTTCTTCTAACTTTAAATTAGGTATTCTAGGCGGTGGTCAACTAGGGAAAATGCTACTTAATGACACGCGGAAATTTGATATTTACACCTGTGTTTTAGACCCTAGTAACGAAGCCCCTTGTAAAATTGGATCCAATGAATTTTATCAAGGTGATTTAATGGATTTTGAAACGGTATATACCTTTGGAAAAAAAGTTGATGTTTTAACCATTGAAATTGAAAACGTAAATGTTGATGCTTTAGAAAAATTAGAGCAAGAAGGGATTACCGTATATCCATCATCAAAAACCTTAAAAACCATTCAGAATAAAGCCAAGCAAAAGCTATTTTATGTTGATCATAACTTGCCTACTGCACCTTTTTCTCGTTATGCCTACAAAGATGAAATCTTAACAGCCATTGAACACGAAGCTCTAAATTTTCCTTTTGTATGGAAACGTGCTCAATTTGGCTATGACGGTACAGGCGTAAAAGTTGTGCGCGCTCATTCGGACTTAAATAATCTTCCAAATGTAGAATGCATTGTTGAAGACCTCATTCCTTTTAAAAATGAACTCTCGGTAATCGTTGCCAGAAATGTAAAAGGAGATGTAAAAGTGTACCCTATTGTAGAAATGGAGTTTCACCCAGAAGCAAACCAAGTAGAATATGTAATCTGTCCTGC
>JAADHG010000144.1 GCA_013151975.1 Chlorobiota bacterium
AATCTCTTTTGCAAAAACAGCGGGTGGAGATTATAGAAATCGTGTTGAAGCTTCTGACATTATTAATGCTTTAAAAAACATCTAATTAATATTTAAAATAGGAGGTGATACATCTTATTCTCCTATTTTAAACAATCAAAAACAATTTAAAATTATGAAATCATTTAATATATATATTTTATTCATTGCAATAGCAATCATTCAGTCAACTACTGTTTTAGCCCAAACTACAAAATGGGGCTACGATACCTCTCACGCTAAAGTATCATTTACTATTTCACATTTTGGAATTTCGGAAACAGAAGGAAAGTTTACCAAATTTGATGGGGTAGTTCTTTCAGATGAACCTAATTTTTCTGATGCAAAATTTAACTTTACTATTGATGTAAGTAGCATTAACACAGAAGATGCAAAAAGAGACCAACATTTAAAATCTGCTGATTTTTTTGATATTGAAAAATATCCCACTATTGTATTTAAAAGCAAGTCCTTTAAATCTGTAGGTAAAAACAAGTATAAGCTAATAGGAAATATTACAATTCACGGTGTAACTAAACAAATCACCTTAGATGTTGTTTATAAAGGGACAGTCATTGACCCTTATAAAAATACAAAAGCAGGGTTTAAAATTAATGGCGTATTAGACCGAACACAATTCGGATTAGTTTGGAATGGTAATTTGAGTACTGGAGAGTTATTAGTTGGTAATGAAGTTACTCTTGATATCAATATAGAGTTAATCAAAAAATAATTAACATGAAAAATAAAATTTGGTTTATAACTGGTATTTCAAGCGGATTGGGCAAGGCACTTGCCCAATCTGTAATGGAAAAAGATGATTTTGTAATCGGTACATTCCGAAATCAGGATCAAGTAGATAATTTCAATAAAAATCATCAAAAAAACGGATTTGCAATATTATTAGACATTACCAATCAAAAAGAAATTGAAAACTCTGTAGAAATGATTATCTCAAAATATGGTAAAATAGATATTTTGGTTAACAATGCAGGTATTGGGTTTGTCGGAGCAGTTGAGGAAACCACTATGGATGAAGTAAGAAAAGTTTTTGAAGTCAATCTTTTCGCTGCTATTAAGCTAACACAAACTGTTTTACCTTATATGCGAAAGAAAAAACACGGACACATCATTCAAATTTCATCACACGGAGGAATAAAAGCTTTCGCGGGATTTGGAATTTATAACGCAAGTAAATTCGCTTTAGAAGGATTTAGCGAAGCTATGGCTCAAGAAGTTTCATCACTTGGCATTAAAGTTTCAATAGTCGAACCAGGTCCATTCCGAACAAATTTTGCGGGCAATGGTTTAGGCATTGCTAAAAATGTAATTGAAGATTATGCTAAAACTGCCGGAGCATTTAGAACAAAAATACAAAGCGTTGATGGAAAACAAGAAGGAGATCCTATTAAAGCTTCAAAAGCAATTATTAATTTGGTGAATTCCAACAATACATCGTTACGACTACCTCTTGGTAAAACTGCCTTAATAACTATTAAAATGAAATTAAATAGTGTTCAATCTGATTTAGAAACCAATAAAGAAATAGCAAAAAATACTGTGTATAAATAAGAAATGATAAGAATTATATTAATTTTATCTTATCATTAATCTTTTTCTAATCCTTGTACTGAAATGATTGATTTTTTTAATACAAATCGTGAACATATAATTAATACCATATTGGTTTTTGGAATCTTATTTGTAATTCAATTCATCGCAAACTTAGTGGTTAGGAAAATAGGACGGTCCAGACGCAAAAATAAAGCAAGAATTAAGTTGGTTAAACGTTATGTATCAATTACTTTCTTTTTAATTGCACTTTTAATTGAAGCCTTTATTTTAGGTGTAGAAGTTAAAGATCTCATCGTTTTGTTTTCATCTGTATTTGCCATATTAGGCATCACATTATTTGCAAATTGGTCTATTTTAAGTAATGTTACATCAGGGATTATTATGTTTTTTTCTTTTCCATATAAAATTGGAGACAAAATACATATTCATGACAAAGAACATGAAGTTATTGGCATTATTGAAGATATACATTCGTTTCAAATTCACATTAGAAAAAGTAATGGCGAACTCATGACCTACCCAAACAATTTGCTTCTACAAAAAGCAGTAACACTCGTGGAAAAGGATGCTTTTGATAAATAATAGTTAAAAGCACATCCTGATACGTTAAAGAAAGATTAAAACCCACCTTAAGGCTAACATTATTTTTATATTTGGTTTCTAGCAAACCAATGTTACTATGAAAAAAACTGTACTAACAGTAATAGCAATTATAACTACAGCCGTTACTATTTTAGCACAACAACCAGAAAAATTAAATACTTCTGAAATCTATGAAGCAGTTCAAAAATTAAATTTCCTGGGAACAGTTTTGTACGTCGCTGCGCATCCTGACGATGAAAATACACGCCTCATATCATACATGTCCAATCATTTAAAAGCCAGAACAGGATATTTAGCCCTTACCAGAGGTGACGGCGGACAAAACCTTATCGGCTCTGAAATTAGAGAGCTTTTAGGAGTTATACGCACTGAAGAATTATTAGCTGCACGACGTATTGATGGAGGTGAACAAATGTTCACAAGAGCCAATGATTTTGGGTATTCTAAACATCCTGACGAAACCCTAAAAATTTGGGATAAAGACAAAGTTTTAAGCGATGTAGTTTGGGCCATTCGCAAGTTTAAACCAGATGTAATAATCAATCGGTTTAACCATACCTCAGCTGGAAAAACGCATGGTCATCATACCAGTTCTGCACTGTTAAGTATAGAAGCTTTTGATCTTGCTAATAATGAATCTGCATATCCTGAGCAATTAAAACTAACTGGCTTATGGCAACCAAAAACCTTATATTTTAATACGCATTGGTGGTTTTATGACAGTCCTGAAAAGTTTGAAAAAGTTGACAAGAGTAACATGATAAGCTTTGATGTTGGTGTGTATTATCCACAAAAAGGACTATCTAACAACGAATTAGCATCCATAGCAAGTAGTCAACATTTATCTCAAGGTTTTGGAAGACAAAGTATTCGAGGGACTGAAAAAGAATATATCGAATATTTAAAAGGTGATTTTCCAGAGGATAAAGCTAATATTTTCTCAGGCATTGATACCTCTTGGAATCGTGTTAAAGGTGGACAAGCTATTGGAGATATTTTATACAATGTTGAAAAGAATTTTAATTTTAAAGATCCATCTGTACATATTCCTGAATTAATTGAGGCGTACAAATTAATTCAAATTCTTGAAGATGAACATTGGAAAACCTTAAAAACCAAAGAAATAAAATCTATCATCGAAGCCTGTGCTGGTTTGTATTTAGAAGCATCGGCAAATACACCAAATTCTAGTAGTGGTAATAAAATAAAATTAAATATAGAAACACTAAATAGAAGTAATACTGAAATAAAACTCATTTCTTATAGTATCTCTACAAATCGACTTGCAACTTTAAAAAATATAGATTTAGAGCCAAATGTTAAACAAAATTTTAAAGACTCCATTACTATTCCTTCAGATACCAAATACACAAATCCGTATTGGTTAAACAAAAAAGGGACATTGGGTATGTATAATGTTGAGAATCAAAAATTAATTGGTCTTCCTGAAACACCACGCTCAATAACTGTCGATTTTAATCTAACTATTAGCAACACACCAATTACAATCACAAAAGATGTGGTATATCGCTATTCTAAACCAGACAAAGGCGAATTGTATAGACCATTCGAAATCATTCCTGAAGCCTCGGCACGTATTAATGATAAGGTATTCATTTTTGAAAATGATAAGCAAAAAGAAATATCTGTTACGGTTAAAGCTGGTCGTGATAATTTAGAAGGCTTTGTGAGTATGGATTACCCAAAAGATTGGAATGTGTATCCTGAACAACAAAAAGTAGCTATTACAACTAAAGGCGAAGAACAAACTTTGGTATTTACTGTAATCCCTCCAAAGTTTCAAAGTGAAGGATACTTAAAACCAAAAGTTAATATTAACGGAAAAATATATTCCAAAGAACTCATAGAAATCAATTACAGTCATATTCCATTTCAAACCGTTTTATTACCTAGTGAAAGTAAAATTGTAAGATTAAATATTCAAAAAAGAGGTGAAAACATAGGGTATATTGAAGGTGCAGGTGATGTTGTTCCTGAAAGTTTAGAACAAATTGGATACAATGTTGTAAAATTAAAACCTAAAGACATTACACCTGAAAGTTTATCAAGATTTGATGCTATTGTGGTGGGTATCAGAGCTTATAATATTCTTGACGATTTAAAATTTAAGCAACAACTCCTATTTGATTTTGTTAAACAAGGCGGCAACATGATTGTACAATACAACACTAGCAGACGAATAAAAGTAGATCAAATTGCTCCTTATAATTTAAAATTATCTAGCAATAGAGTTACCAATGAACATGCTGAAGTGCGGTTACTAAATCCAAATCACCCATTACTCAACTATCCTAATAAAATTACTAAGACCGATTTTGAAGGTTGGACACAAGAACGCGGATTATATTTTCCAAGTGAATGGGCTTCAAACTTCACTCCTATTTTGTCAATGAACGATAAAGGAGAAACACCAAAAGATGGTAGCTTGCTTGTCGCAAAGTATGGTAAAGGGTACTATATATACACAGGACTTAGTTTTTTTAGGGAATTTCCTGCAGGAGTTTCTGGAGCTTATAGGCTTTTTGCAAACATGCTTTCTATTGGAAAAGACAATATTAATATTGACCATAAATTAAATGACTAAA
>JAADHG010000263.1 GCA_013151975.1 Chlorobiota bacterium
ACTGTGGCTTCCATGATATTATCCGTTTTGGCAACACGTCCTAATGTAACTGGTGGAAAATTTACAAAAGAAGATGTAGCCAATAAAAAAGTAAACTTGTTGTTTTTTGGGAATTTTCATAAAATGAGCTTAGAAGATTTTGAATGGGCAATGGGGGAAATGATGAAAGACAGAGATTATCTTTATTCTTCAATGAAAAAGGACCTTTACTTTCTTGGGAAAGTATTAGACAGAAAATACAAAATTTTACGTGTTACTTACACTGTTTTTATTGTTGGTATTGTAACAAGTGTTATTGCCTTTGCTGTCGCTTTTCAATTTTCAGGAATAACTGCTCATTAAAAACAGCCAACAAATTGATTGAAGATAACGTTTTTGAAAAGCAAAATTATTCTGAAAACCATTTACCTAAAGAAGAATACGATAATTGCACATTTGTAAATTGTAATTTTTCAAATTCAGATATTTCAAACATAACTTTTAGAGAATGTGTGTTTACCAATTGTGATTTTAGCTTAGTTAAAATAAAACATACCGTTCTTAGTGATGTTCAATTTTCCAATTGCAAATTACTAGGGTTACATTTTAATGATTGTGACGATCTATTTTTATCGGTAAACTTTGAAAACTGTATATTAGAACTGTCTTCATTTTACAATTTAACGCTTAAAAAAACACAGTTTAAAGGTTGTAATTTAAACAGTGTCGATTTTACGGAAACAAATTTAACAGGTTCTATCTTTCAAAATTGTGATTTAAAGAACGCTGTTTTTTATAGAACTGTTTTAGAACAAGTCGATTTTAAATCTGCTGTTAATTTTTCTATAGATCCAGAATCTAACAATATAAAAAAAGCTAAATTTTCCAAAGAAAATATTATTGGCTTATTAGGTAAATACAATATAAAAATTGAAAGTTAGGCTTTAATTTCTTTCATTAAATCATCATAAGTGTAAAATGCTTTATCATCCTTATTTTTATGATATAGTACACTTACTCTTATTGCTTTTAATCCTGTTACAGCTTGTAAATCCTGGAGTTCTACAATTTCAATATCTGTATCGAGATAACGTTTTGATTGCAAAAATTTAATGTATCTTAAATATTCTCTTTCATCTTCCTTTTGCGAATAGACAATACTTATTTTTCCTTTTTGTGTAACGCGTTCTTTTGTTCCTTTAATATAGGCTTTATCAACTCGTTTTTTTACAATTTCGTATCGCGCATTATAAGTACCATCTACATCAAATTGTTTTTCATCCATCCTAAAACTAATTGATAATGATTGATTAAATACTAAAATCATTGAAGCCACATCCAATGCAATTGGGAAATCATGTTGCATTTGGTAGTAAGCGTTTTCCATTTCGCACATTACCTGAAGTTGCCATAACCTTAAATTATATAAGTAAATAGGATTAAAACTTTCTTCCTTAGTAATAGATTCACCAATGTACATGTTATGCTCTACACCATCAGTTTTAAACCGTTCAAAGAAGTGAGGATACATTTTTTGAGCTTCAACTTGCTTAGCATCCAACAATGCAGCCATCTTTTTATTAATCAGAGTTACTGTATCGTCATAATTCTTTCTGTTACTATAAATCATCTCTAATTTAGGATCAATAGTTTCAAAATACGATTCTATTTCTTTTGCAGCTTTACAAGATTTTAACATGTGCTGAAATAATGGTGTGATTTCTTGTTTAAAAAACTCTGTAATTTGCTGTTCGCTATCTACTTGAAAATGGTTTTCTAATCCTTTTAAGAAATTATTTATCTGAAAAATGACTTGTTCATAAATTGGAAGTGATTCAAAATTAAGAACGTTTTCAACAATAGCCTTCGCAGTATTTAACTGCAAGCTCAAATCTAATTGAGTTGCATTATTCCTAGCTTCAGAAGATCCTTTTATATCAATTTGACCATATAACGGATAAACATCATTAAAGGAGATCTTTTTAAACGATGCTTGATTGCCTTTTAATTGTTCAATAATAAAAAGCTTAGCTTCTTTTTTAAATTTCCAGTGTACACTTGGATGAATAGAGGTACATTCCTTTTGAATAATGGCTTCAATTAAATTCTCTTCTTCATTTCTAGAGCGCTCAACAGCTGATACAATAAATGGCATCACATCAACCAATTTATTAGCATTAATGCTGTTGAGTACATTTGGTTTATCGGATACAATTTCAAGAATTCCCATAAGACCATCCTCGTTTGCAATTGGTGCAAAAATGGCGCTTTGGATATCTTGCATATGCAGAATTTTTATGTGAGGTGCCTTTCCTTCTGATTCTTTAAATGATTTTTCAACATCTGACACTGAAAAATACTTTTTCTCATTTAGAAGCCTGTTATAAGACCAATGGCATAACGTGTCTGAACAGCTTGCATTTTCAAGATTATTTAGCAAGTAACTATTCATACCTGCACCGTAAACGCGTTCAAATACATCATCTTCTCTATTGTAAATTGAGAATCCAACTTTAAGATCTTTAATTCCTAAAAGGGAACGAAAAATTTCTTGGAAGCCATCCATAAAATTTTCATCTTGACGCTTATTTTCATCGATTAATGTCGATTTAATATTTGAGATGGATTGATCGGCTGTAACGTCAAAAATATTAGAAATAACAAAACCTTTAAACGTATAACTATTAGGCGGGAATTTTTCTTTCCAAATATCAATATTTTCAAAATTATCTAGTAATTCAAAATAATCTTCTTGTGTTATTTTAGGAGCCTCTTTTGAAGGTGTAATCTCGGTAAAATCAGCATTGTATAATATTTTATAAAAACGCATAATGCCATTTGCATCAGGTATTTCATAATAAAACGGTCGCTTAAAATTTAATCCATATCCGTAATACAAATTCAAAATAGTTGTACAAGCAATAATATACCTGTGGTCTTCAGGCATATTTTTTATTTTCAATTCAAAACCTTCTCCAGCTGCCTTAATTATATTTTTAAAGCGTTTAGAAGAATTAAAAATAACATTTTCAAAAGGGACAGAAGCCGTCTTAATTTCATTTTTCGTAAGTAACTCACTAAACAAATCATCTAAAATAATACGAATCTCTTTTTTGTAGGTTTTTAATAATGAAAAATCTGTAAATCCTTCTCTTAGTTCTGGAAAAGGTTTCTGTATTTCCAAAACTTTTTTTGCTCTCGCTGCAACTGACTCATCTTTACTTTGAGACAATTCTTCATATTGCTTAATAAGTTTGTTAAAACTTACTTTAAACATTACAGGAGATTCAGATGGATGATATGATGTCATTACAAATTTAATTAGTGTATAAAATTACCCATTATTTTTTTAGTCGTATTGTTATTAACTTAATAACATACTGTGTTGTTCATAATATTTTAACGTTATTTTTATGCATTTACAAATTATTACTATATTTATCTATTAATTTACTAACAAAACTAATTATTATGTTTTCAAAAACAAATTTAATTTCGACGCTTGTCACTGCGATATGGGCGTTTTTAGGTGGGTATTTACTTTGGGGTATTTTAGGTGATCCGTTTTTAATGGAACATTTAGGCTCTGGAGCAGGTACAATGCAAGAAACACCAGACTTTCTCTACCTTATTATTGGGTGTGTGATTTTGGCTTGTGCCTTTTCTACAATTTATTCTAAATGGGGCAGAGACTCTTATAGTGCTACAAATGGTGCTCAATTTGGGATATGGTTAGGTATTTTATTAGGATTTGGTAGTGGCATTATAGATTATGCTACTGCAAACATACTTGACATGACTGGAACACTTGTAAATGGTGTTATTTACATTATCTTCTTTATAGTTATGGGAGTATTAACTGGCTTGGTTTATGGTAAAATGGCTTCTTCCTCTAGTGAATAACTAATAATAAACGAGGTAGTCTAAAAAATATATTTATTGTCATTTTGAGTGACAACATTTTAGATGCCTCTTTTTTTATTCAATCAATATTTTATATTCCCAAGGTTTTAATATCATTATACCGCCTTTAAACTCCACGTTTTTATTTATCATATAGTCAAAGAATTTACCCTGTACAATATTATTAAATGTTTGTTCTTTATCAGAAAAATTACCAATAAAAGTTGTTGTATTTCCTTTTTTGCTGCGCTTTAAAACTAAAACAGCATCGTTATTAGTTTTTAACCTACTATAACTTGCAGGGATTTTTCCTCCATTTAATGCAGGGTTAGTATTTTTTAGCTTTCCTAACTTTCCTAATAACTCCCAAGTTTTTCCTTTTGTTTTTGGGATAGAATCTTTTTCAAAAAACTTTAATCTATGACTCAAATCGTATTCCTGTCCAGAGTAAATTAAAGGCATTCCTGGAATTACATAACTAAAAACTATCATGATTTCTGATGCATCTCCCATGCGTTCTTTAACGGTTCCATTCCAAGAATTTTCATCATGGTTGGTAACAAAGTTCATAAGAATATCGTCAGCTTCATATTGTGTTGATATTTTCTTCATGTAATTATCCCATTCTTTTAAACCTTGTTTACCTTTTGCAATCTCATTAAAAATATGATGTCCTTCCCAAGCATAAGCCATGTCAAACAAACTGTCTTTAAGTAATTCAGGCTCCCATGCTTCTGCTAACATAAATAAGTCTTTTTTAGCACGTAATTGTGGTATGGCCTCTTGCCAAAAACTTACAGGAACAGAACCTGCCACGTCACATCTAAATCCATCAATATCTTCTTCGGTTACCCAATATAGCATATCTGCAATCATTGCTTTATGCAGTCCTTCATTATCATAGTTTAGATCAGC
>JAADHG010000243.1 GCA_013151975.1 Chlorobiota bacterium
GGAATTCCAATTTATTGGCTTCATGCGTTAAATTGTAGCACAAGTGTGTGCCTATTGGCATCACTTTGATTGGGTTTTTAAATGGCTAACGTTTGAAATAACTTGACGGTTTTACACAGAGCAGAGCGTTAGCGGCGCGGCGTGTAAAACCGGTCAACGTTAATTGACTTGTTAGTGATGAGGTTAATGTTATCAACAGTCAAAATAACCTAATGTGATAATGGATAGTGTTATGTCGAATAAATCACATGAATTGATAGCTTTATCTCTTTCTTTTTGCGCTTCTTCGTTATAGTAGTCTGCCATGCGGTCAACGTCTCGTTCTCTATAATCCTTTGCTGCTTTTTCATGAATTTCAGCAGTACGAAAATGTCTATCACTGGCGCTGGGACTAGTGCTCTGTTTACCGTTTGAACAGGACGTAGAGAGCATTAACGCTATGAGTAACAATGCAGTTTTGAATTGTATATGTATTTTTTTCATAATCACTAACAGTTTAATTAACGGGACCCCACGTCCCGTTATACATTTTTAGCCCTTTTTCTGTTTTTTTATAAGTAAAAATCTTGCGTCTCTTCGTATATTTTCTAAGCTGATATTCGCGCTTTTTATATGAGAACTATCCCATGCTTCACCATCATGCCAAAAACGACTCTTAAGGCTGAAGCGGCTCGCTAGATTTGCATCATATCTTCTGGTGAGATTTGCGACTCTGTCCCATTTCTCTGCTAACTGTAGTTGCCATTGACGTTTAGCATTGCTATCGGAGGTATCAGTTTCGTAATAAGAAACTGTCGAATAGTATGCGTCACCTAATGCTTCTAGAGCTTCATTAACTCTGTCTTGATCTTTTTCACGATGAGCATCTAGGATAGCTAATATCCCAATCACGGCGGTAGATAATAGTTCCCAAGTCATTTTTCCTCCTCTACGGGGCTAACAGTTTAATTAACGGGACCCCACGTCCCGTTATACATTTTTATATTGCCGAAGTTAATTTGATTAACCATAACTTACAAAGCCTGCGTGGTTCAAGTAAACCGCCAAAAAAAGCCAAAGGCGATAAAGAATTTTTTAACAGCACTGCCTGTGTTTGCCGCCCGTTTTAAGGCTTGCACCCAGATCGGCGAGTACGGCTGAATTATGTCGCCAACCTGGATTGCGGCAGAGTAGGCGGTGCCTGGCAACACGGCAAGTTAAAGGTTTTAACCGAGCTTATCGGTTTGATTGCAATTTATTGTAATCATTCCACTGTGCCTAATTAACCTGTTAATGGCGAAGAAGAACAAAAGCGGCAAGCTCTTAATGTTGATGTTTGTGGTGTTACCGTTTACAGCGATTACAAACCAACAATATTATTTTTTGTTTTTGCAATATAACGCCTTGCTAACCGGCCATTTATACAGAGTGTAGCGAAGCGAAACGGCGTATAAATGGTCGGGTTGAGCTAATTGTTAGATGTTTTTTATTTTTCATCGCGTTTCTTAATTTGATTTTTTGCATTATCAGGTAAGTTATCAAACATAGATTTAACATGTTTTGGTTCTGTAATCATTTTTTCAGAGATTATATTAACTAGGCCGAATAAGCTTTTAGCTGTTTCATCATTATCCTGCAGGTCAATCTGTCCGGGATGTACAGCGTTATTTCCAATTACTCTGACAATATCAAGAGCTTCTTTGACTTGTGTATTTAGGCCTTCTTTAACTAATGCCGCGATGTCACTGTTTAAATGTTTACCCGGTTGACCTAGATGCATACAAAGCTTTTGAATTGCTAACCTGAGAAGTGCCGCAGCGCCTCTAGGTGATTTTGCAAGGATAGAGCTTGCCTCCTCGTAGTCATTTAAAATATCTTGTGGTAAATCTTTGTTTGGTGGAATTATATATTCTTTTTGGGGGAACAGTAGTTCGTCATGTACCCAAACTGATATTTTCTTACAGCTATAGCATTTGCTCAAATTTAGATTATAGATATTGTTGTAAAGATAGACCCCGCCTTTAACGTCCTCTAAAAAAACTAATTTGTCATTTATTCTGTCTGCCAGTTTTAGTAATTTATTTTGTAACTTTGAACCCATTTCTTTATCTGACTGTATAATTTCAATGAGCTTTTCACCAGGAACAAGTGGTGTATTTTTATTTGGTATTGGATCTGCTGCTAATTTAAACCAAGTTTGATCCGAATGTGCGCCACAATGTGGGCAATTAAAATTATGTTTATTTATAGTGGCCGGGTGCGGTACTGTTGTTTTAATATTCATGACTCGTCTTTGGTGGTTTTTTATCTAACGCTTAAGCTCAGCTGACCGGCGATGCGCCGCAGAACGAAGTGGCGCGGCGTGTTGCTGGGTCAGATGCAGCGCATTGTTATATTGCCGTTTGATTAACCATAACTTACAAAGCCTTCGTGGTTCAAGTAAACCGCCAAAAAAAAGCTAAAGGCGATAAAGAATTTTTTTAATAGCACTGCCTGTGTTTACCGCCCGTTTTAAGGCTTGCACCCGTATCAGCGAGTACGGCTGAATTGTGTTGCCAGCCTGGATTGCAGCAGAGTGGGTGTGCCTGGTAACACTGCAAATTAAAGGTTTTAACCGAGCTTGTCTGTTGCATTGCAATTTATTGTAATCATCCCACCGTGCCTAATTAACCTGCTAATGGTGAAGAAGAACAAAAAGCGACAAGCACCGAATGTTGATATTTGCGCTACTGTTTACTGTGGTTGCAAACTAACAATATTATTTTTGTTTTTGACAATATAACGTTTGAGTTAACCGGCCGTTTTATACAGAGCAGAGCGAAGCGGCGCGGCGTATAAAACGGTCGGGTTGGACGATTTGTTAGGTACTGGCACCTGCCACCCAAACTTCATGTTGCGATTGCAGTTTTTCATATTTTTTATGAATCATACCCCTCAAGTAAGCTGTGCGCATATGCCCCTCAATTAGCTGATAAGGCAGGCAAAACTTTTCGTCTGGAAGGCCTCTTGGGTGGTTTATATCACCACCGTTTTCATAAACAAGTATTGGCTCAGGAGTTGTGCCGTTTTCTAGCATATACTGCGCTAGCCAAGTTTCACGCCGTTGTTTATTTTTAAACAACTCATCACCCCAAAAATCTAAGGTATCAAGCCAATCACCATGGTGCATTATTTGAAGGATTTGGTCATTAGTAAATATCCGTTTTTCGTAGTTCCATTCAAGTGCGCCATTAGGGAGCCAATAATCTTCGAAGTCACTCCAATGTCTATGTACCCAAATACGAACTAAACATTCTGGAAAATTTGTAAAATCAAGTGGCCAACGTTTAATGTATTCCTCATACGGCTCAACTTCAAAATCACCGTAACCATTTACACTAGGTATATCCATATGTTTTTAAGTACCTAACGTTTAAATTAAGGGGCTCACGACGCTTTTTCGCGAGTCCCGCTTGAACGCATTGTTATACGCTTGTGATTGACGGTTAAAAAGTTAGCAATAGGTACACTTGACTGGTAGATTGCTTCTCTTACCAACAAAAATACGGGCCATTGTGAACTTTGTTTATTAAACCAAGCTATATTTTTATCTGTAATATAACTAGCATTATCGTTGAGCATATCTTTTTTTATTTCATCAAAAAAAATACTGTTTTGCTCTACAGGGGTCTCACCGCTGTCACCTAAATATTGCCACAGTTTTTTCTTATGATTTCCTTTTAATGATGCAGAGTGAATTGCTAAATCGCGCGCCTTACTGAGCACGGTAACTAAGGTATTATTGCTTAAGGTTTCTTTAAATTCACTCTGTTTCCAGATTGGAGCGATACCCATGTTTTTAAAATCAGCTTTGAGTACATCAAAGATTGATTTATATTCTGACAAGCTGGCACGGTAATACCAACGTGATGTTTTTTCATTATTTTTATTTGCTTCTTTTTCGCATAATTCTGCAAAGTGCAATGCAGCCCTAACTCTATCAGCTGATTCGGGCAGTAACTGATATGAGCCTTGCACATAATTATTGCCAATAACTTCAATGTCTTTCATATTATTGCGTATAACGCCTTGCTCAGTGGCGCGCGCCTTTGGTGCGTCCACTGGAGCTGATTGTTAGGGTATGATTTTTATAAATATTGATCATATGTATCAATTTTTATTTTTAATCTTTCAGCTAGAAACTGACTTGCTTCGCCGAGCTGCTCTAATATGAAACGAGCTTCATTTTGATATTTAGCAATTTTTTCATTATTCCAGTGTTTTGGTGGTGGTTGTAAATTTGTAATTCGATCACATAATTTAACCATCCATACTTCTTTTGGCTGTTCTTTTATTCTATTTATGCTGTCTTGCATTTGTTCAGCCTTGGATGGCAGATTTTTATTCTTAGTTAGCGATAAAACTCCATCGGCAACTTCATTCCCAAATAGTTTTTGTATATCTTCGTATGAAGTTGAAGTGTCCTCAATTGAATCATGTAACAACGCACACAATACAAGAATATTCGGATTATTTATGGTCTTGTTGGCTATAGCTGCTGTTGCTTCCATTGCAACAAGACCAAGGTGGTTAATGTATGGAATGTCGCTTCCAGGTATTTTTTGCCCATTATGAATGGCAGAGGCAAAATTCCATGCTTCTAAATATTTATCTTGATTCCAATTATTCATAAGATACCTTTTTTAAACCCTAACGATCCAGCTTACGGGATTTTGTGTAGCGCAGCGTAACAAAATTCCGGTACAGCGCCTTGTTAGCTTTGTTTGTATTCATGCCATAACTCAATCATTTGACGCCCCATAGATGATGCTTCATAGAATAGCTCTCCTGAATCATTCCATGTTTTTCCTGCTGATATAGCAGTCATTCCTGAACTGAATAAGGCTTCCATAAATTGTTTTTGTGAAAGCAGTTCGTCTGCTCCAGTTTTTAAGAACATTTCAATATCATCAATAAAGGCTGTATCAATGGCTTCAGCCACTCTTCTAAATTGGTATTCATCCAAATGACCACTAATAAAGCATGAAAAATATAAGCCTAGTAAATCAGCTTTTTTAAGATCAGACAATTTATCGAGAACTAATAGACTTGTTTCGCCCACGGCCGTCATTGACTTTTTATTAGATAATATGCTTTGGTTAAATTCCAACCTTTCTTCTATTGATATTGATTCAATTTCTTGTATGAAACGTTGGATTTTTGACAGGAATATTTTATCCCTCAAATCTAAACTTCCTGAAATGAGTTTCAATGCTGTACCAACTATAGGAATGCTTTTGATTATTTCACTTTCTATTAGAGAATCAGCTATGACTTCAGCACCCTCCAACGATGCCTCTAAAAATTTATTGGGTTCTTTTGTCATAATTTGAAAGCTAACGCTTGAGTTAACCGGCCGTTTTATACAGAGCATAGCGAAGCGGCGCGGCGTATAAAACGGTCGGGTTGGACGACTTGTTATGCGTCACTTTTTAAGCCCGCGAAGTTTGCTTAATAATGAAGAATATTGGTAAAGGCCCTTTAATATTTCTTTTGCAAACTCAATGGCCACATCTAATTCTTCTGTTGAGATTTGATCAAATGTTTGCGCTTCAATATGTGCAGCGTCATTGCCTAATAATCGCAATTCATCCATTGCCTCAATTAGTTCTTTTGGAAGAACTATTTTAGTCTGTAGGTCAGACAGTCTCGCTTTTAAATTACCGCCTTTAGCACCGCGGTCAGAGCATACTTCTTCTAGTGTACGACGCACCATGATTGCACATGCCACAAATGCACCAGCAGCATAACAATCAAGTGCTTCTTCAAAAGTTTCACGGACATTGTCTGGAATATTTTCAGCATTAAAGTCTATACGAATGGCTGGGTAAGACGTGAGTAAGCTGCCAGCATGTGAAACAACAAATAAGTGACCCTTGCATTGTGGGTCAGGACATACGCGTTGACCACAAACATAATTGCCACCAATTGCTAAGTCTTGACCCAGTTGTGACATAACAGCTTCTTTGCCGCAATGAGGACATCTTGCTGACAGAGCAGGGATATTGGCATTCGCGCCTTGAGTAACTGTAAGTTTCATATTTCTCCTTAATTACTTGTTCGCATAACGTTTGAGTTAACTGGCCGTTTTATATGGCGTGCAGCGAAGCGAAACGGCGTATAAAACGGTCAAGTTGGACGACTTGTTATACGATTTTTTACAGACCACCTTACTTACCAATGATGTTTTGAAGTTTAGTGATAGATAGATGACCATATTTTTTATAAAGCTCAATAGTGTTAATTGAAGCATTTGACGCCTTATTTATACCTGCCACTGATTTATAATTACTTACTTTAGCACTTAAATTACCTGGGCTAAGTTTTGTTGCTTTTGATATTTCACGACAATAATCCATTTGTTTGCCATAAGGAAATTTTTCTGCCTCTAGCTTTTTAAAGATAATTAAGCATTGTATTTCTTTTTTTTCATCCCATTGTGATGCATTTCTATAACTCATGCTTATTCTCCATTTTTCTTTTTGGCGTTAGAGGATTACTTAGCATTAATATTTTGCCAACCACTTCCAGCAATAATACCAACGATTACTGCACCTACATGTGTAAGAATTGCCATTCCTGATACTGTGTCATCTTTGCCAAAAATCAAGCCAACGGATATGCCAATAATTGCAGCTGTAATAAATGCGATTAGCCAATACTTATGTTTAAACGCTGATTTATGTACTTTTAATTTTTCTTTATTGAAATCAAGTACGTCTTGTTGATGCTTTAGTTGAGCATGTGATTGTTTGTTACTGTTTTCAATTAACTGCACACCTAGGGGTATTAATGCATTTAGATCAATTGATGCGTCATCATCAGTGACTAACTCGCCAGTATTATTTTCGTTGTCAGTCATTTTTTATTCCTTTGTTCGTATAACTACAATTCGACACCCCAAAAGCAACCTTTGTAAAGTGACTTTTAGGGGAGTTAATAATGTTAGCTGTAGAATAATCAGTCACATGGTTGCAGATTAAGTGACTAAAACGATTTTTTAGAATGTGCTGATCCATGACACCCGGTTCCTGTGTGTTGTT
>JAADHG010000174.1 GCA_013151975.1 Chlorobiota bacterium
TTGGCCGTGTGCCGATGTTCATAATACCATAAACTTTTACTTTATTTATGACTGTATAAACAATATAAACCCCCGTTTTAGGAATGAGTTTATAGCTTTCGCTGATGTGTAAATTAATTGTAGGAAAGTCGAGCGTTTTACCCAAACCTTTGCCTTTTACAACAGTGCCTGTAAGCATATAGGAGTATCCTAAATAGGCATTAGCTGTTTTTATATCGCCTTCGTTTAAAGCCTTTCTGATTTTTGTAGAACTCACAGCAACATTGGCAATATCTTGTTGCGGAATTTGTTCTATTGTATAATTATAAACCGAGCTATAATCTACTAGATTTTCAAAATTCCCTTCACGGTTGCGCCCAAATTGATGGTCGTAACCCACCACTAAAATTTTTGTTTTAAGATTATTCACCAAAACATCTCTTACAAATTCTAAGGCCGTTAATCTTGAAAATTCTTTAGAAAAAGGTTCAATTACCAAGCAATTTATACCAAAATCTTTAAGTAATGCTATGCGCTCGTCAATTGTATTTAATAGTTTTAGAGAAGTGTCTTTTTGTAAAACCAATCGGGGATGAGGAAACAAGGTAAAAACAACAGCATTCAAATTGTTCTTTTTAGCATTGTCAATAAGCTGTTGTAAGATTTTTTTATGACCGATATGCAAACCATCAAAAGTGCCAATACTCACAGCCGAAGCTTTGCCTTTACAAGAGAAATTGGAATGTGAATGAAATATTTTCAAGCTATTGTTTTAGGGATAAATTTTGGTCGATAAAATTAAGAACTTGTGGCAGATTATTAAACCTAATAGCCGCTTTTATTTTAAGTGCCTTTTTACTGAGTTTAATGTTAAGATTACCATCAGTTATTTTGTAAAAACCTATATAATCACGACAAAAACAAAAACGGGCGAACCACATTTTTATAGTACTGTTTTTTAAATCACCCATTTTAATGTCTTGATTTTTATTGGGAATCTCAAAATAGACAATTTCACGGTAGCCGCTATCAGCCACATTTTTAGCAGATTTTTTAACGGCTTCAATTTTTACAACAATATTATTACCTGGTACTATTTTTATAAAAGTGTTCTTCTGAGAATCTTTAAAAGTCTCAATTTTAGAATTTGGTGATAGTTTAGAGTTTATTATGGCGTTTTCTGACAGAACAATTTGCTGTAAAACAGGGTTTGATAATACCTTTTTTTGTGATGTACAGCCACTAATTATAAGTGTAAAAGCTAATATTATTAAGACTTTTGATCGAAACATAAATTTTTTGTCACGTTTAATTATAATTTAATAGATTTGTCAAAAGTAGATTAAATAATGAAGTATTTTATAAAATTAAGCTTAATTTCAATTTTTCTTTTAGTTTTTCAGAAAGGTTTTTCACAATCTGATAAGTTATGGACGGTTGCTAATATGCGTCAAAATCAGTCCGAAATTTTACAACGCAGTTCTAATCCAGAGTATTATAAAAGCTATCATTTAAACAGGGCTTTATTAAAACAATTATTGACAAAAGCGCCTAAACGCAATAGTAAATTCGGCAGATCAAAAGTTGTTATTCCGTTTCCTGACGATTCTGGAAAGATGATTGATTTTGCTATTTTAAAAGCTTCGGTTATGGCACCCGAATTGGCTAAAAAATATCCCGAGAACATGTCTTATATAGGGCAAAGTCTTTCAGATAAAAGTATCAATATCCGCTTTAGCGTAAACCAATTAGGTGTTTATGCTATAATTTTTAAGGCTGGAAACAAGGTTGAATATATAGACCCTATAGATAAAAATAGAACAAACTATATGGTATATAAGCGTTCTAGTTTACCCGAACGCGACCAAGCTTCTGTGTGTTTAACCAAAGAAACCAAAGGTTTTAATGTGCCAAATGTTCAATTAAAAACATTAAATGCTAACGATACTAAATTGCGCACTTTTAGATTGGCTTTGGCGGCTACAGCCGAATATTCTCAATTTCAAGTTAGCCAAGCAGGTGTGAGTACTGGGACGGATGCTCAAAAAAGAGCAGCTGTTTTAGCGGCCATGACAACAACAATGACGCGGGTAAATGGCGTGTACGAAAAAGATGTAGCGCTCACCATGGTTTTAGTAGACAATAACGACCAACTAATTTATTTAGAAGATACAACATTAAATCCTGACCCCTATACTAATGGTGATGGTAGTACTATGTTGAGTGAAAATCAGAGTAATATAGATGCCGTTATTGGTTCGGCAAACTACGATATAGGCCATGTTTTTAGTACGGGAGGTGGTGGTATAGCTAGTTTGAACTCGCCTTGTACAGCTAGTAAAGCACAGGGAGTTACAGGACAATCTGCTCCTGTAGGCGATGCTTTTTATATAGATTTCGTTGCCCACGAAATGGGACATCAATTCGGAGCAACGCATACTTTTAATGGTACTACAGGAAGTTGTAATGGCAACCGAACCAATTCGACTGCTGTAGAACCTGGTAGTGGGAGTACTATTATGGCCTATGCTGGCATTTGTAGTCCACAAAATGTGCAACTGCACAGCGACCCCTATTTTCATATAGTAAGTATAGAGCAAATGTTTAACAATATTTCTGTCGGTCAAAGTGCCTGTGCCACTATTACCAATCTAGCAAATAATCAGAATGCACCTGTTGTTAATGCGGGTGCTGATGTTGTGATTCCTAAATCGACACCTTTTAAACTCACCGCTGCAGGCTCTGATGCCGATAATGATGCTTTAACCTATGCTTGGGAACAAACAGATACACAAATTACAGCCGTACCTCCTTCGGCTACAGCTACAGGAGGGTCTGTTTTTAGATCTTTAAATCCGGTAACAGATACGTATCGTTATTTTCCGGCGCTAAGTACTGTTTTATCAGGCAAAACGGCCAGTACTTGGGAAGTTGTACCAGATGTTTCTAGAACTTTAAATTTTGATGTAACAGTGCGCGATAATGTTGCGGGAGGCGGACAAACAGCTAAAGATTCAAAAGTTGTAACTGTTGTAGGAACAGCCGGTCCTTTTAAAGTCATATCTCAAGATGTAAATGCAACTGTTGATGTGGGCTCTACACAAAGTATAAATTGGACTGTGGCTAGCACAGATTTGCCTCCGATAAACTGTAGTCAGGTTGATATTTTATTATCTACAGATGGCGGGTTGACTTTTCCTATAACGTTGGCCTCAAAAGTACCCAATACAGGTAGCTATGATGTTGTAATACCGAACAATCTTACAACTCTAGCTCGTGTTATGGTAAAGAGTGTAAATAATGTGTTTTTTAGTATCAATCAGGTTAAATTTACCATTCAACAAAATAGTTTTGCTTTGTTACCCGAAAAGAATTCAACCGACGCGTGTTCGGGGTCAAATGCGGTATTAAATTATACCTATAATACTTTTAATGGTTTTAATGAAACAACAGTTTTAAGCACAACAAATTTACCCAGAGGTATTGTTGCTGTTTTTAATCCAACAACCGTATCTACAGATGGCACAACCGTTCAATTGACTTTATCTGGTATTGCTGATGGCAATTTGGGGGCTAATGATATTTCTGTAATTGCAACAGCCCCCTCTTTAACCCGCACAGTTGTTACCAATTTACAAGTTTATAGTCCTACTTTTACAACCCAAACAATTACGTCGCCATCAGATGGAAGTATAGGTGTAACTACGTCACCTACTTTAAGTTGGGATAGCCAAGGCAATGCTAAAAGTTATGATGTACAGGTGGCTGCCGATATTAATTTTAACACTATTATAAAATCAGCCAATACAACTGAAACCAGTTATACTTTAACGGGTTTAAATGAAGCGACAACTTATTATTGGCGAGTACGTCCTGTAAATCCGTGTGTAAATGGCGCTTATTCTATTGCCGCCGCTTTTGCTACTTTTCAAACAACCTGTACCACTACAACTTATGCTGATGTACCTATTGATATACCCGATAATTCTACAGTTGGGGCAACTTCAACCATAAATGTACCTAATAATATTACTATTTCTGATGTAAATATTGGTGTAAATATTACACATCAATGGATAGGTGATATTGAATTGAATATCACTAGTCCGTCAAATAAACCGGTACAATTAATAGCCTCCTCAAGTTGTGCGCCAGCAAATATGAGTGTTATTTTTAACGACGATGGCAATAGTGCTTTGTGTAATGGTGCCGCCCCAGGTTATTCGGGGGTTATTAAACCCTCTGGAAATTTATCAGATTATAATGGCGACAATGCCCAAGGTGTCTGGACTTTATTTATGGAAGACCAAGGTCCAAATGACACGGGTTCATTAACAAGTTGGAATATAGAAGTGTGTAGCGTGGCTTCTGTACCACTAGCAGTAGAAAATTTTGGTATTTCAAGTCTAAATATGTGGCCAAACCCTACTAAAGGAGATTTAAATATAAAGATGTCCAATCAAAAATTAGAACAAGTAAATATTCAAGTTATAGACGTTTTGGGTCGTCACATTAAAGCGTTTCATTTTAAAAATACCTCAACTGTATTTAATACTAAACTATCTTTAAATAATCTATCTAAAGGCGTTTATTCTGTTAGGGTAATTAAGGGGAATAAAGTGTCAATTAAAAAAATAATTCTTTATTAAACAAGTTTTAGAATACTTTTTAAGGGTATTTTAAAGATTAGATTTTTAATTTTTTTTAAAAAAATTAAAAAAAAATTGTACTTTGCATTAAATTTTAACATAAATAATCAATAAAAAACAACTATGAAACAGTTATTAAGCATTGTTTAAACAACTATGAAACAGTTATTAAGCATTGTTTTTGCACTATTTTTAGGGATAACCTTAACAGCGCAAACAACAGTAACAGGTACAGTAAAAGATGCCAAATCTGGCGAAACGTTGCCTGGTGTAAGTATTAAAGTTGTAGGAAAATCTCTAGGGACAACTACAGACTTTGATGGTAAGTTTACACTTACGGTATCTCAAAATCCACCATTTAAGGTTGAAGCCTCTTATATTGGCTACACTACTCAAACTTTAGATGTAAACAGTAATAATGTTAATCTAGATATTTCTCTTAAAGAAGAGAGTAGTAGATTAGACGAAGTTATTGTATCAGCTTCAAGGACTCCAGAAAGTATAAGAGAATCTCCCGTTACAGTAGAGCGTTTTGATATTAGAGATATTAAAAGAACAGCATCAGCTTCTTTTTATGACGGTTTAGAAAACTTAAAAGGGGTTCAAATGAACACTAATAGTTTAACATTTAAATCGGTTAACACACGTGGTTTTGCCACTTTTGCTAATACGCGTTTTGTACAATTGGTAGATGGTATGGATAATGCTGCTCCTGCTCTTAACTTTGTTATGGGTAATTTGGTTGGGATGTCTGAACTAGATGTGAAAAGTGTTGAATTGTTACCAGGGGCATCTTCTGCATTGTATGGAGCCAATGCCTTTAATGGTATCTTATTTATGACTAGTAAAAGTCCTTTTGATTATCAAGGGGTTAGTTTTTATGTCAAGTCAGGTTTTACGCATCAAAGAGCGCAAGGTACAAATGACTATTACGATACTGGCGTACGTTTTGCCCATGCTTTTAGCGATAAATTTGCAGCCAAAGCATCGTTTTCTTTCTTAACTGGTACAGACTGGGAAGCCAATGATTACAGAGATGTTAACGACCCTACTAAATCAACTAGCGCTCCAGATTATGACGGATTAAACGTTTATGGTGACGAGGTTGCTACAACATTAGATTTTGATGCGATTGCTGCAGGTGCAGGGATTGCTTTGCCTCCTGGTTTCTTGGGCTCAGCAAAAGTTGGCCGTACTGGTTTTAAAGAACGTGACTTAATGGATTATAGAGCAGAAAGTGCTAAAGTCGATTTCACAATGGTATTTAGACCCAATGCAGACGATTTAGAAATAATTTATCAAGGTAAAGTAGGAACTGGTAATACTATTTATCAGGGAGCCAATCGCTATAATTTAAAAAACTTCTTATTGCAACAACACAAAATAGAAGTTCATAATGACAACTTTTTTGTAAGAGCTTATGTTGTAAGCGAAGATGCTGGTAATTCGTACGATAGTAGGTTTACAGCTATTAATATGAATAGAAGTTTTAAAAGCGATACACAGTGGTTTACAGAATATGCACAAACTTATATTGGCGGTAGATTAGGGGCAATAACAGGCTCTCCAATGACAGATGCACAAGCTCATGCTACAGCAAGAATTGTTGCTCAAACGGGTATTCCAGAAGTTGGTACAGCTGCATTTAATTCTGCATTTGATAAAGTTACAAACGACCCATCATTATTAACAGGTTCAAGATTTGTTGATGCTACAAAAATGTATCAAGTAGAAGGTAATTATAACTTCCAAGATTTAACAGACGTTGCCGAAATTCAAGTTGGAGGTTCTTGGAGAGAATTTCAATTGAATTCAGCTGGAACTATTTTTACCGACACCAATGGCCCAATTATATTTAGCGAATATGGTGCTTATTTACAAGTAGCTAAAAAATTGATGGATGATAAATTAAAATTTACAGGGTCTATCCGTTATGATAAATCTAAAAACTTTGATGGTAATTACTCACCTAGATTGTCGTTAGTTTATTCAGCAGGAGACCGCAGACAACACAATTTTAGAGCGTCTTTTCAAACAGGTTTTAGAAATCCCGATACACAAGCACAATATATTGGCTTAGATGTGGGTAATGCTATTTTGGTAGGATCTGCCCCAGATAATTTAGATCGTTTCACTTCCCGTCCATTTAATGTAAGTACAGTAGGACAAAGTTTAGGTTTTCCTTCTGCTTTAACAGTTACAGGAAGACAAGGTTATGAGAACGCGTTTAGTTTAGAATCTGTTTTAGCAGGAACACCTCAAAAATTTAATACACCTCTAGTACAACCTGAAAAAGTAACAGCCTATGAGTTAGGCTATCGTGGTACTATAGGAAATGTTTCTGTAGATTTAAGTGGTTATTATAACGATTATACTGGCTTTATAGCTCAAAAAACTGTTTTAGCACCATTATATGGTCAAGCAGATTTTTCTGATTTTGTTCCAGGCACGTTGCCTGCACCATTGGCTGCTATTGCCCTTTCACAAGGAGATTATGTAGCTTTTAGAACTTATACAAACTCAAGTGCCAATATCACTTCTTATGGTATTGGTTTAGGTATTGCAGCAAAATTATTTAAAGATTATGACTTTACTTTAAATTATTCTTATTCTAAATTTAATTTTGACCAAGCTTCTGATCCAGGTTTTGAACCAGGTTTTAATACGCCAGAAAATTCAGTTAAAATTTCTTTTGGTAATACTGACATAATTAAAAATGTAGGATTCAATGCCAGTATGCGTTATTTTGACAGCTACTTATGGCAAGCTTCTTTTGGAAATGGTACAGTACCATCTGCAACAGTTTTCGACGGACAGTTGACATATAAACGACCAAAAATTAATGCCGCTTGGAAATTAGGAGCTACAAATATTACAGCTAAAGAATATACACAAGCTTATGGTACAGGTATGATTGGTGAAATGATATATTTATCATTTACAATTAACCCATAATTATTTACCCTAAATTAACACTTAAAAGCGCCC
>JAADHG010000277.1 GCA_013151975.1 Chlorobiota bacterium
TCATGGAATAGGTCTGGTCTCGATCTATGCTCTTCATCTGTTTTTACTAAATAATAATTAGAATAAGGTAAAGAAACAGGTTTCGTACTTCCTGCCATCAAATATCCTCCATCAGAGCTTTGAAGTACGTAATTTGCTTTCCCGTAATTACCAAAAGCATATTCTTTAATAAAACTGTTTTGTGCTGATAATGTCATTGATACACAAAAAATAAATATACCGAAAATGCTGTATTTGAAAAACATTAATTTGTTCATAGTATTTGTCTTTATTATATGTGTTTTAAAAAGTAAGGTGTTTGAGGATTACTAATAAACGAACTCAATAAAAATATAATTACTATTGAGGCCTTTAATATTAATAGTTGTTTTTTCATAACGATTATAGAGTCCGGTAAAAAAAGCCTCTTTTCGTCATTGCGAGCTAAGTGAAGCAATCTAAACTCGCTGAACAACAAGGATATAGATTGCTTCGTGCCTCGCAATGACGTAACTTTTTTACCTTTTTATACCAGTCTCATTATTAAATATTTAACTTTTTTACTTTACTGTTTCAAAGGGTCAAATTTTCCAAACCAAATTTTACTGCTCCATCTTTCATTTCCTTTTATACCTCCCTTTCGTTGTCGGGCTACATAAACAATTTGTTTTCCTCCATTAATCTTAAAATAAGGTAAATCGTTTCCATCTGTTCCTCCGGAAACATCTGTGTATAAATAAAAGTCATCACCACCAAAAGTATTTACATCGTAAAGTTTACCGGCACTAATATCAATTTTAGCTAATTTAGCTTGGTATAAAGGAGTTGTTATACAAGTAGTAGTTGTTTCTTTATATTTAACATCGAAAGCTTCAGTAGTTTTTGTGTCAGAATAGCAATCTTCATCAATATCTTTACAAAACGACATCAACCAAAATAACTCGTTAGGGTTAGTGGGTGATTCATAAATAAAACTTTTTACCGGAATAGATTGTACTCCTGCTGCTCCACCAATACCTCCATTTGCGGTATTGTCAATAGTATAAAATCTTTTAAATCCGCCCGATTTATCAAACTGAAACATTAGTAAATTTTTAAAGACTCGGCCATGAACTTTTCCAACAGCATCGTAAGAAAAATCTTGTCCATTAATAAAAATATCGCCATTAGAAGTAATATTAACACTATTTATAATAAATTTTTTGCCGTTAAATTCTTTCATTTTTTTTTGATTTGGTGGTTTTATCCCTTTGGCATTTATTTCTTCTATCGAAATTGCAGATACAAATTCCGCTTTGCCGCCACTAATTTTTGCAATTTGTAAATGGGTAAATTTTTCAGACTCTAACATATCTTTTCTATCTTCCGGAGTAATTTTAGAAACTAAATAATCGTTTGTGATAGTAAACGGAAGTGTGGCGTATTGTTTTTCAGGCTTATCTATTTTTCCTCCACCATAAAGATAAATGTCATCTCCTAAAATATAAGCATCGTAAATTCCCCACATATTACATTTGCTTTTAAAATTAAATTGTTCCATAATTTCACCGTTTCCATTTACTTTAACGTACGTTAAATTTGTTGGGTCCGGGTCAGCTATTTTTTTATACCCCGATCCTCCATAAGAAGCAAAAACCATTATCCATTCATTTTTATCAGTTAGTTCTTTCGAAAACAATAGGGATTGGGGATGATCAAAAGATAGTGTTACTTTTTTAGTAATGCTTAGGTTACTGTCAATATCCATTAACAGGTATTCTCTGTTGGCTTCTTTATACATTTTCGACATACCTTTGTTGACTAAAGCACAAACCAATGTTTTTCCATTCCATGGTAAATCTCTATGAGCGATGTAAAATAACTGTCGTTTTTTATCACCTCCGTCAGAATCTATTTCAGTGGGTTTTTGTTTTTTCAGTAGCTTAGTGCTTTTTTCGTAATTGCCTGTCCACCAGTTATATTTAAAAGTAGTTTGTGTTTTTTCTAATACTAGTTTTCCAATTTTATTAGATCGGGCAGTTACACCTGTTTTTGTAATAATATCTTCACCTTTATATTTATTCTTTTTTCGGGTTTTTGTTTTTTTATCCGGTTTTGTATAAACAACATCTCTCTCTTCATTAAAATTATTTATGAAGTTAAAATTGTAATCAAACTGATAAATCTCGTATTTTATTTTTCGGTTGGTTAATCTGGTTACAAAAACCATATCAAATTGTTGTTTGGTATCATTAACAATAAGGTTGCCTAAATAACCTCTTTTTTTAGACTTGCCTGTAAGTTCAACAATTTTTTCTTCACTTAATTTTTGAGCATAAATATTTTGTAGAAAAAGGCTTACAATCATTAATGTTCCTAATATTAATTTAATTTTTCTCATTTTTTATGGTTTAGTTATTAATAAAGCATCCAAATTATTCGGTACATTTTATTAAAGTAATAGAATTTAATTAGTGTTATAAAAGATGAACTATTTAGTAATATTCAATTTTCCATTTTGCATACCCTGTTTAGTCTCAATTCTATATAAATACATCCCACTGTGCAATTGTGAAACATCTATTAAGTTGCGTTGATTGCCGGTTTTCCGCTTCATAACAATTTTCCCTGTCAAATCATATATATTTATCGTTACATCATTGTATTGCATGTCAAAGTTGATGTTCAGCAGGCCTCTTGTTGGATTGGGATATACATTTACTTGCCTTAAATAGTTGCTGTTAGTAATGATACCAACACCGGTACTGTCAGCATTATTGACTTTGGCAAGAAGCATGTCTCTTGTGTTGATATTGAGTGGAATACCGTTAAAATCTAATATGCCTTGACTATTGTCGGAAAATCCAACGGATCCGGTAAAAATGATATTACCCGAATTGTCTAACACCATTTCAGAAAGATCAGCAATACAATTTGCTCCATCATAACTTTCTGCCCAAATCCAATTTCCGGATACATCCAATTTTGCCAGAAAGTAGTCTTCTGACCCTATTGGTTTCACGGTATCTGTACCAAAGATGATATTATTAGCCGCAAAACCTCCGAGTATAACAGTCCCTACTGAACTGACAGCAATATCCCGTGGCCTGTCAACATAAGAGCCTGGAGCTGTATTTACCCATTGAAGAGTTCCATCAGTAGCAGCGTACTTTGCTACGTACATGTTGAAACCACTATAATTTGTAGAATTAAAAATTGTAGATGAAGCGAAAGAACCACCTATATATACATTCCCTGAATTATCCGTTCCAACATAATCACCTTTATCATCATTTGTTCCTCCTTCATGTATAGCCCAAAGTACATTTCCGTTAGCATCTATTTTAGCAACAAATATGTCTTTAGCACCGGCACCAACAAAGACGCTATCCCCTATGTTTATCGTGTCTTCGAAAGTTCCGACAACGGCTGTATTACCCATCGGATCAACACTAATTTCATTAACTACACCATCATTGTAGCCCCAAAAATTCAATGCCCATTGCACAGCACCACTTGTATCGAATTTTGCAATAAACCCCTCCTCGCCATCATAGTTGGATACCGTTATAGTATCAAACGTAACATCTGTACCGGTAATACCTCCGATAAAATAATGTCCGGAATTGTCAATATCTATGCAATTACCACGATTAGCACCCATGGCTCCTGATGATATTTTATACCATAGTTCTGCACCTGTATTATCAAGTTTTTCAACAATAATATTGTTATTTCCTGTATTTGCATTGGTTTGGCTTATTGTATAAAAATATCCTGCATTATCCCTTTTAAACTGGGTACATTCAACGCTTTTATTAACCCATTTAATTTGTCCTGCAGCATCATATTTTGCAAGCCATTTAGTACTGTATTGTGGAAGTGACAGCATAATACTGTCAAAATATACTGTGTCAGGGTAATTGTATGAGCCCATGACATATATATTATCTGAATCGTCAACTGTTAAGCAACTACCTGTAATATTGCCGGTGCTTGTAGCGTCTTTCGCCCATTGTAAATTCTGAGCCGACATATTTATAGTTGCAAATAACACGGATAATCCCAGCACACTTTTTTTAAAAATTGTAATTATTTTCATGATGTTATACATTTAGGTTATTAATTGATATTGCAATTTTATTTTAATATTGTTTGCTAATCAATAGGGCATTTGCCTTAAAAATATTTGTCTTAGGCCATTAAAAACCCGAACTCGATTACTGAGATGAGATAAAAACGCTAATCATGTAGTAATAAACACTTTCCTAATTACCATACTGGATGTTTTTATCGGAAAGAAATTAGCTCCGAAAATTCATTCATTTTCTACAGCTTGTCTTGTTTTTTATGGGAATTAAGACAATACCAACAAATTTGGGTATGTCTACAATGCCTGCCAGCAGACCAACAGCAATAAATTAAGAGTTTTGTGTTATTGCGAACGTAGTGTAGCAATCTGTATTTTATATTATACTTATAATAAGATTGCTTAGATGCCTCGCAAAGACGATACTATTTTTCTGAACCTATTGACATTAGCCGGCTGACTGGAATCGGGGTTTCCTGCTTTGCCTCCCATTATCTATTGCTCATTCATACAATTCACTCCGTTCCTGTATAAATAAACCGATTAGTTTTGATTTCCTTTAATTTAATCAATGAATTGCATTGCTCCGGTTTTGGCTTCAAGTGTTATATCATTATAATCTTCAACTAGTGTATTAATTACTAAGTTAATTAACTATTATTTTTTTGTATATTTGTCCTATGGCACGAATAGGACAACAAATACAACTAACCAT
>JAADHG010000229.1 GCA_013151975.1 Chlorobiota bacterium
CCAAATTATATATTTCGTCTGGCTGTATTTCTTGTATTATTTTAAAGCAAATCAAGATGCAAAAAAAAATAGCCTTAATTACTGGAGTTACAGGTCAAGATGGTGCATATTTAAGTGAATTTCTTTTAAAAAAGGGATATGAAGTTCATGGTTTAAAACGGCGGTCATCATTATTTAACACAGGTAGAATAGACCACTTATATCAAGACCCACATGTTGAAGATCGCAATTTCTTTCTGCATTATGGAGACTTAACAGATAGCACTAATTTAATTAGAATAATACAAGAAATACAGCCAGACGAAATATATAATTTGGCAGCGATGAGCCATGTTCATGTGTCTTTTGATATGCCAGAATATACAGCTAATGCTGATGGAATTGGCGCCTTAAGAATTCTTGAGGCCATGCGAATACTTGGTTTAGAAAAGAAAACAAGAATTTATCAAGCATCAACTTCAGAACTTTATGGCAAAGTTCAAGAAGTCCCTCAAACCGAAACAACGCCTTTTTATCCGAGAAGTCCTTATGCTGTAGCAAAAATGTATGCTTATTGGATTACAGTAAACTATCGTGAAGCTTATGGAATGTATGCGTGTAATGGTATTTTATTCAATCATGAGTCTCCAATACGTGGCGAAACATTTGTAACTCGTAAAATTACCAGAGCAACATCACAAATTGTTTTAGGATTAAAACAAGATAAAATATATTTAGGGAATCTAGATGCAAAAAGAGATTGGGGACACGCTAAAGATTATGTTAGAATGATGTGGATGATTCTTCAAGCTGATGACCCAGAAGATTGGGTGATTGCCACGGGGAAAACAACATCGGTAAGAGATTTTGTAAAAATGTGCTTTGCTCATGTTGGAATTGAATTAGAGTTTAAAGGAATAGGTAAAGCAGAAAAAGGATACATTAAAGCATGCAATAAAGCCGATTATCAATTAGAAACTGGAAAAGAAGTAATAGCGGTTGATGAAAAATATTACAGACCAACAGAAGTAGAATTACTCATTGGAGACGCCACTAAAGCTAGAGAAAAATTAGGCTGGATTCCAGAATATGATTTGGAAGGATTGGTTGAAGATATGATGACTAGTGACCTTAAACTTATGGAAAAGCAGCAATATTTGCTAGATGGAGGTTATCGCATCAAAAATTATTTTGAATAAATCCATGAACAAAAATTCTAAAATTTATGTTGCAGGACATAGAGGTCTTGTGGGAAGTGCGTTATTAGAGAACCTTCAAAATAAAGGATTTACTAATATTATAACCAGAACGCATAAAGAACTAGATCTTACAAATCAGATTGAAGTCGCAAAGTTTTTTGATGAAGAAAAACCAGAATACGTATTTTTAGCGGCTGCAAAAGTAGGAGGAATAATAGCAAACAATATTTATAGAGCGGAATTTATTTATGAAAACATGATGATTCAAAACCATGTAATTCACCAAAGCTATGTGCACCAAGTAAAAAAATTGCTTTTTTTAGGAAGCACCTGTATTTATCCTAAAAACGCACCACAACCCATGACAGAGGAATGTTTATTAACAGATACTCTTGAATACACTAATGAACCTTATGCCATTGCTAAAATAGCAGGAATAAAAATGTGTGAAAGCTATAATTTGCAATATGGCACAAACTTTATTTCGGTAATGCCAACCAATTTATATGGTCCAAACGATAATTTTGATTTAGAAAAATCACATGTACTTCCAGCTCTTATTAGAAAAATTTATTTAGCAAAACTACTTCATGAATCTAATTATAAAGCTATTTTACAAGACACAAGATTCAATACTATTGAAGAGGCTAAAAAATACTTAGAAACATTTGGTGTTTCTGAAAACAGTGTTGAGATTTGGGGCTCAGGAAAACCTAAACGAGAGTTTTTATGGTCTCAAGACATGGCAGACGCTTGCGTGTTTATTATGGAGCATAGAGATTTTAAAGATATCGTCATTGCGAGAGAAACGAAGCAACCTCTTGAAATAGAACAAAATGTCACCCTGAGCGGAGTCGAAGGGTCTCATAGTAAAGAAATAAGAAATACACACATCAATATTGGTACAGGAAAAGATGTCTCTATTAGAGAATTGGCTGAAACTATAAAAGCTACAATTGGGTTTAAAGGCACATTGGTTTTTAACACGACCAAACCAGATGGCACCATGAGAAAACTTACAGATGTTACCAAATTAAATAATTTAGGATGGAAGCACAATATTGAATTAGAAGAAGGGATACGTAAACTATATAATTGGTATGTTACAAATAAATAAACAGTTACAAATAGCAATAGAAGCATCACTAAAAGCAGGAGAAGCTATCATGCAAGTTTATGATACTGCATTTAATGTTGAATATAAAGATGATAAATCGCCATTAACAGAAGCCGATACAAAGGCAAATGACATAATTAACGCTTTTCTAAAACCATTAGGAATTCCTATAATAAGTGAAGAAAATAAACAAACAAATTATAATATTAGAAAAGCATGGCAAACCTGTTGGGTGGTCGATCCTGTTGATGGTACTAAAGAATTTATAAAGCGCAATGGGGAGTTCACAGTAAATATTGCTCTAGTAACTAACGGAAAACCTGTGTTAGGTGTTATTTATGTGCCCGTTGTGAAAACAGTTTATTTTGCCGATGTTCCTAATAAAATAGCATACAAAGCAAGGTTAAATACTCATAATGTTTTAGTGAGCGAAGTCATAGAAACTGCATTACAATTAGAGCCTAAGCCTATTAATTCTAACCCTGTTCAGGTAGTAGGCAGTCGGTCGCATATGAGCCAAGAAACCCTAGATTTTATAGAAGAATTAAAACAATCAGGGAAAGATGTAGAAATTGTTTCTAAAGGGAGTTCATTAAAGTTTTGTTTGGTTGCTGAAGGTAATGCAGATGTATATCCGCGTTTTGCACCCACTATGGAATGGGATACTGCAGCAGGACAAGCTATTTGTAACGCTGTTGGTATTGATGTAATCTCTAAGCAAACAAATAAAACACTATTATACAATAAAGAAGATTTACTAAACCCCTGGTTTTTAGTGTCACGGCAATGATAAAAAAATCGCAAAAAAGACATATCGCCAAAACGATAACTTGGAGAGTAGTAGGCACTATAGATACTATTATTTTGTCATGGATTATATCAGGAAATCCGTTAGCAAGTTTAAAAATAGGAGGCGCTGAGGTTATAACCAAAATGATTTTATATTATTTCCATGAACGCCTATGGTTTAAAACACACATTGAAAACAGCAACAAAAGACACTTGTTAAAAACGGTTACTTGGCGTATATTAGGAACTCTAGACACTATTGCATTAGCTTGGATTATTACAGGGAATGCATTAATAGGGTTAAAAATAGGAGCTGCTGAAGTGATTACCAAAATGGTTTTATATTATCTTCATGAAAGCGTATGGTATAAAATGAATTTTGGATTAGAAAACAGAAAACAACATCATTAATGAAAAAAAACATTATTCCACAAACATATCAAATCTCAGTAGCAGAGCGGCGAAAAGCGAATAATCATAATTCTTTTTTATTATGGTTTACTGGATTGTCGGGTTCGGGTAAATCTACAATTGCAAATTTAGTAGAGTTAGAATTACATAAACAAGGGATTAAAACATACACCCTTGATGGAGATAATGTTAGAAAAGGACTAAATAATGATTTAACCTTTTCTCATCAAGATAGAACCGAAAATATTAGACGGATAGCAGAGACCGCAAACTTAATGATTGATGCTGGAATAGTAGTTTTAGCAGCCTTTGTTTCACCCTATAAAAAAGACCGTGAGAATATTAAAAATATAGTTAAAGATGTTAACTTTGTTGAAGTTTACGTAAACACAAGTGTTGAAGAATGTGAACGTAGAGATGTAAAAGGACTCTATAAAAAAGCAAGAGCTGGCGAAATAAAAAACATGACAGGTATTTCTGCACCTTACGAGGCACCAGATAACCCAGATATTGAAATACACACAGAAGCAATAACTGTAGTAAATGCAGCAAAAAAAATTATAGATTATATAACACCAAAATTGAAACTCAATAATGAGTAAATACTATTTAAACTATTTAGACGAGTTAGAAAGCGAAGCTATATATGTGTTGCGAGAAGTTTGGGCGCAATTTCAAAACCCCGTAATTCTATTTTCAGGAGGCAAAGACTCAATAGTCATTACCCATTTAGCCAGAAAAGCATTTTACCCTTCAAAGATTCCATTTCCACTAATGCATGTCGATACAGGGCATAATTTCCCTGAAACTATACAATTTAGAGACGATTTAGTTAAAGAATTAGGTGTATCGCTTATTGTTGGATTAGTACAAGAATCGATTGATGAAGGTAGAGTAGCCGAAGAACGCGGAAAAAACGCCACACGAAATGCATTGCAGATTACTACACTTTTAGATGCTATTGAAAGCAATAAAGTAGATTGTGCTATTGGAGGAGGACGACGCGATGAAGAAAAGGCAAGAGCTAAAGAGCGTTTTTTTTCACATCGTGACGATTTTGGACAATGGGATCCTAAAAACCAACGCCCAGAATTATGGAACTTATTTAATGGCAAATATTTTGAAGGTGAACATTTTAGAGCATTCCCAATTAGCAACTGGACCGAAATGGATGTGTGGAATTACATTAAAAGAGAAAAAATTTCAATTCCATCTTTGTATTATGCACATGAACGCGAAGTAATTTGGAGGAG
>JAADHG010000151.1 GCA_013151975.1 Chlorobiota bacterium
TAGAAAAGCAAACTAATTTGAGTCAATAAAAATTGAAAAAATGAATAAAATAATAAAAGAAAAACTAAAATTAATAGTTTTAATTCTACCTCTACTGATGCTAACTTCTTGCGCTTTAAAACCTATAAGCTCTGAATATAATTTTATCAAAACCAATATTGAAAATATTGAACTTGACAAATTAGGCAATGGAAAAGTTTTAATTTACAATGGAGCAGATATTTTACATAAAGTGGATAATACTGGAAGATTAAACATCTGGATTGAAAATAAGGCGTTAGGACAAATTAGACCTGGAGAATATGTTATTATAAGCCTTAAAAACGGAAAATATGAATTTAAGGCATTACACATCGATGTTTTTAATATGAAAAGTAGTCACAACGTTGAAATTAATGATAAAACTAAAGTTATAAGAATTAAACCAACTATGACTTCTAACAAACTTATTATTACTAATGAATTACCCAAGAAATTTGAAAAATTCAAATATGCAACAATCAGATAATTTATAAACTGTTAAATTCTATAATATTGAAAGTTAAAAAGCAAATTTTCAGTATCTTAAGCTACCTAATTACAGTTCTTTATTAATACATTAAAATTAATGATTATGGAAAAAGCACGCATTAGTAAAACCATGAGGTATTTTATTTCATCCTTAGTGCTCTTGCTTTTATTTGGGCTTCATCTTGATACTCATGCTGCAGTCTTATTTCAAGAAGATGCAGTACAAAGCACTCCTTCTTATGTAGAATATAAAGGTGTTATAAAAGACAGTCATACAAAAACACCATTAGCTTATGCCGATTTAACCGTAAACGGCACCAATATTAGAACAGTTACAAATAGAGAAGGTAAGTTTTTGCTTAAAGTACCAAACAACCAATTAGATAAAAAAGTTACCATTACGCTTTTGGGTTATGAAACAAAGGAAGTTTTGCTCAAGGATTTAAAACAAAAGAAAAACAAGATTACGCTTAATATTTCAATTACTCAATTATCACAAATTAACATTAACGTTCCTAAAGATGCTAAAGCTTTGGTTAGAGCTGCAATAAATAGAGCAAGTGAAAACTACCAAAGCGAACAAACTATTATGACAGCATTTTATAGAGAGACGATTAAAAAACGAAAAAAAAATGCGTCGTTATCTGAAGCTGTTGTTAAAATATATAAGCAACCCTATATATCAAAAAAAAATGATGGCATTAAACTTATTAAATCTCGCAAAAACACCAATTACTCTAGGCTAGATACACTAGCACTAAAGCTCCAAGGTGGTCCGTTTAGCACACTTTATGCCGATATTGTAAAGTATCCTGAATTTATTTTTACTGAAGCCACATTCCCATATTATGAGTTTAATTTTGAGTCCTCAACTGAAATTAATAATCGCCCAGTTTATGTTGTAAAGTTTCAACAACTTCCCAACGTGGTATCCCCTTTTTATTACGGCAAATTATATATAGATGCTGAAACTTTTGCTTTAACAAGTGCCATTTATAATCTTAATGTAGAAAACAGAGAACAAGCCACGGCATTGTTTGTGCGTAAAAAACCTAGAAAAGTAAGTGTTTACCCTCTTAAAGCGAGTTATAGAGTAGATTATAAATCAAAAAATGGAAAATGGTATTATGGCTATAGTAATATACAATTAGCATTTAAAGTAAAATGGAAAAATAAACTTTTTAGCAGTAACTATACCTTAAATATTGAAATGGCAATTACAGACTGGGAAAAAAACGTCACAGGAAAACTTAAATCTAAGTATAGTTTAAAACCCTCTGTTATTTTAAGTGACGAAGCTTCAGGATTTTCAGATCCTGAATTTTGGGGTAAATACAATATTATTGAACCAGAAAAATCTATAGAATCTGCCATAAAAAAAATAGTGAAACAACTTAAAAAAGTGAAGCCTTAAACCACTTCTCCATAAAGGTCAAAGTCGGCAGCATCAGTAATTTTAACAGTAGCGAATTCTCCTGTTTTTAAATAGGTTTTTGTAGCATCAATGAGTACTTCATTATCTACATCGGGAGAATCGTATTCGGTACGCCCAATAAAATAATCACCTTCTTTTCTATCAATAACTACTTTAAAGGTCTTCCCTATTTTTTCTTGATTGAGTTCCCACGAAATTTGTGATTGCAATTCCATGATATCGTTAGCACGTTGTTGTTTTACATCTTCTGGTACATCATCTTCTAAATTATAGGCATGTGTATTTTCTTCATGCGAATAGGTAAAACACCCCAAACGCTCAAAACGCATCTCTCTTACCCAATTTTTAAGCTCTTGAAAATGTGCTTCGGTTTCGCCAGGATAACCAACAATTAAGGTTGTTCTAATAGTCATCTCAGGAACTTTAGCACGAAATTCTTTAATGAGCTTTGTGGTTTTTGCTTTGGTAGTACCACGACGCATACTCTTTAAAAGTACATCAGAAATATGTTGTAACGGAATATCTAAATAGTTGCATATTTTTGGTTCTCTTTGCATTACGTCTAATACATCCAAAGGAAATCCTGTAGGAAAGGCATAATGCAAACGAATCCATTCAATACCTTCAACCTTAACAAGTGCTTCAAGCAGTTCAGCAAGATTTCGTTTTTTATATAAATCTAAACCATAATAGGTTAGATCTTGTGCAATTAAAATCAATTCTTTTACACCTTTAGCTGCTAATTTTTCAGCTTCAATAACAACCTCTTCAATAGGTGTCGATTTATGCTTACCTCGCATTAGTGGTATAGCACAAAAACTGCAAGGTCTGTCACAACCTTCAGCAATTTTTAAATATGCATAATTTTTTGGTGTTGTTGTTAAACGCTCGCCTATCAATTCGTGCATATAATCGGCTTCAAGGGCTTTAAGCAAATTAGGTAATTCTGTAGTACCAAAGTATTGATCTACATCTGGAATTTCTTTTTGCAAATCCGGTTTATAACGCTCGCTTAAACAACCTGTAACAAATACTTTATCAACATCACCTTCTTGCTTCTTTTTAACGTATTCTAAAATCGTATTGACACTTTCCTCCTTGGCATTATTAATAAAACCACAAGTATTAATCACAACAATATTGCCTTCTTCTTCGTGAACAACGTCCTTATTGTTAGCTTTAAGTTGTCCCATGAGCACCTCACTATCGTACACATTTTTTGAGCAACCAAGTGTGACTACGTTAATTTTATTTTTTTTGAGTGATTTTGTACGCATATCAAAAATTCAGGTTGCAAAGATACAACCATTAGCAATAAAAAAAATGAAAGCGTTAATTATAATTTTCTGGCTTTTTTCGCATCTTTGAAGCTTGTTCATAAGTATAAGCCCATTCTAATAATTGTTTTTCAGACAAAGGTTTTGAAATAAATGTTAATCCTTTAGGAACACCATTGTTATCATAACCCATAGGGACAGTTAAAGCAGGATATTCAGCAACAGCTGCTAAACCTGCATGATAATTATTAATAGATAAAATACCATCTAATTGAAGCTTTTTCATTGGTGAATCAAAAAATAATTTGCCATTCTTTTTTAAAATACTTTTAATAGTATCTAATTCTTCATCAGTACTGTTATCTGAAACTATTCCCTTAAATAAACGTTGACCATACGGAGCTCGCATTAAAGAATCTTCATTATTAAAATTGATAACATCTTGAATTGACTTAATCTTAATAGATGGATTTGCATAACTTGAAAGATAAATTGGCAAATCTTTTTTCATATCTAAGTTAAGTAATCTTATAAAATCAGGACGACTTACTTTTTCCTCTTCAAATTCAATTATTTTGGCACCTTGTTGTTTTAAAACAGCTAATGCCTCAACAAATAAAGTGTCATTTACTAATCTTTTTGGCACACCAAACCTTATACCTTCTAAACCATCATTTGAAAAATTATCATAATAAAATCTATTATCTCTTTTTGTATTGATTGATTTAAAATCTTCATCATCAAAACCTAACAAGGCATCAAACAATATTGCATTATCCGTCACATTTTTACTCATTGGACCAGGTGTATCCAATGTTGAAGAAATTGGTATAATACCACTTCTGCTTAATATTCCTATGGTTGGTTTTAATCCTACAACAGAGTTTTTACTTGAAGGAGACAAGATAGATCCGGAGGTTTCACTGCCTATAGCAGCTACGCAAAAGTTTGAAGCAACTGCTACTCCACTACCAGAACTAGAACCTCCTGTATCAATAGTTCTACGACCATAAGGGTTTAAAGTTTGTCCACCTATTGCACTATATCCGCTTGGACAGTCTCCACAAAAAAAGTAAGCCCATTCACTTAAATTAGTCTTTCCTAAAATTAAAGCTCCTTTACTTTTTAAACGTTCCACAATAAATGCGTCATCTGTAAGATTATCATATAATACAACTGCTCCAGCTGTAGTAGGCATATCAGCAGCATTTATATTATCTTTTAAAAGAATTGGCATTCCAAAAATAGGATGCTTAAGCTTTTTGTTACGAAATTCTTTGTCTTTTTGTTTTGCTTGACTTATCACTTTAGGATTCAAGGTAATTACAGAATTTAACGAAAGAGGGTTTAACCTGTCAAATTTTCTAATTCTATACAAATAAAACTTAGTAAGCTGCTCGTAACTTAAATTACCGTCAACAATGTGTTTTTGAAGTGCAGGAATATCTTGCTCTAAGATGAGCGACTTTAAACTATTATAAGTACTTTCCGTAAAATCTTCTAAATC
>JAADHG010000036.1 GCA_013151975.1 Chlorobiota bacterium
AAGACAAAATATCCATTTGGATAAGCAAAACTATTCAGTCTGAAAACTTTAAAGAAGGAGAGATAAACTATATTTTTTGTGACGATGCGTATTTACACAAATTAAATGTAGAATTCCTTAATCACGATACGCTTACGGATATTATTAGTTTCGACGATTCAATAGGAAAAACCTTACACGGAGATATATTCATTTCTATTGAAAGGGTTAAAGATAATGCTAGTGATTTTGGCAACACATTTACAGAAGAATTGCATCGTGTTATAATTCATGGTGTTTTACACTATTGCGGCTATATGGATAAAACAGAAGAAGACGCTAGTTTAATGCGCACAAAAGAAAATTACTACTTAGAACAACTATCTTGAAAAGTCTGAGATTCAATGTATATTTGCAAACTTTAATTTACTAAAGAACAATTTGTTTCACGTGGAACAATTTGTCATTCCTGCGAAGGCAGGAATCTATAAAAAACAGATAAGGCTTTTGTCTAAAACAACAGTATTATGTTTAATGACACATATGATGTAATTATAGTTGGTGGTGGTCACGCAGGAAGTGAGGCAGCAGCAGCAGCAGCAAACATGGGAAGCAAAACCCTACTCGTTACAATGAGTCTGCAAAACATTGCGCAAATGTCTTGCAACCCAGCTATGGGGGGAATTGCTAAAGGGCAAATTGTACGCGAAATAGACGCGCTTGGAGGCTATAGCGGCATCGTAAGTGATACATCAGCCATACAATTTAAAATGCTCAACAAATCTAAAGGACCAGCAATGTGGAGCCCTCGAGTGCAAAGTGATAGAATGCGTTTTGCTGAAGATTGGAGATTGATGTTAGAAAGAACACCAAACCTTGATTTTTATCAAGAGATGGTTTCGGGATTACTTGTAGACAATCATAAAATTATTGGAGTTACAACATCTTTAGGAGTTCAAATAAAAGCAAAAACCGTAGTCTTAACTAACGGAACGTTTTTAAATGGATTGATTCATATTGGCGATAAAAATTTTGGAGGCGGAAGAGCGGGAGAGAGAGCTGCAACTGGAATTACCGAACAACTCGTGTCTCTTGGATTCGATTCGGGTAGAATGAAAACAGGAACACCACCTAGAGTAGATGGACGCTCTCTAGATTTCACTAAAATGATTGAGCAGCCAGGAGATGAAAACCCTGAGAAATTTTCTTATTTAGATATTACAAAACCATTGGAGCACCAACGCTCTTGCCATATGACTTATACTAATAAAGAAGTTCATGACCTGCTTCGAGAAGGTTTTGATAAATCACCAATGTTTAATGGTAGGATTAAAAGTGTTGGGCCTCGCTATTGTCCATCTATAGAAGATAAAATTGATCGTTTTGCTGATAAGAATAGACACCAGTTATTTGTTGAACCAGAAGGATGGAATACTGTTGAAGTATATGTCAATGGGTTTTCCACATCACTACCTGAAGATGTTCAATTTAAAGCATTGCGCTCTGTAGTTGGTTTTGAAAACGTGAAATTTTTTAGACCAGGTTACGCTATTGAGTATGATTATTTCCCACCAACACAATTAAAACACACCCTTGAAACCAAATTAGTTGAAGGATTATATTTTGCTGGACAAATCAATGGAACAACAGGATATGAGGAAGCAGCTTCACAAGGTTTAATGGCAGGTGTTAATGCAAGTTTAAAGGTTAAAGAAAAGGAGCCATTTATATTAAAAAGAGATGAAGCTTATATAGGTGTTTTAATTGATGATTTAATCACTAAAGGCACTGAGGAACCTTATAGAATGTTTACATCTCGAGCTGAATATAGAACCCTTTTACGACAAGATAATGCGGATTTACGATTAACTCCAAAGGGATTTAAACTTGGGTTAGCTAGTGCAAAGCGCTTGAAAAGAATGGAGGAAAAACACAAGCAAGCAGAACAATTCGTTCAGTTTTTTAAAGATACCAGCGTTAAACCCGAAGAAGCAAATCCTGTATTAGCATCTAAAAACTCATCTTTAGTAAAACAGTCGGATAAAATGTTTAAAATCTTTTCAAGACCAAATATAGATATTGAAGATGTTAGAAAATTTGACGCTGTCGAGAGATATATTCAAGACAATAATCTAGATAAAGAGGTCATTGAGCAAACCGAAATTCAGGTGAAATATTCAGGATATATTGCCAAGGAAAAAAACAATGCTGATAAATTAAGCAGATTAGAATACGTGAAAATACCAGATAATTTCGATTATTCTCAAATTAAGTCAATGAGTTTTGAGGCAAGAGAAAAGCTTAAATATATCCAGCCAACATCAGTAGCACAAGCATCTCGAATTAGCGGTGTATCACCAAATGATATTTCTGTATTATTGGTTTATATGGGAAGATAATTTGTAAAAGTTCCACGTGGAACATCTTTTAAATGACAAGCAAAACACCTTATATTATAGTTAAAGATTATTCGGTTTCTAATGAAGAGTTTCAACTTTTTCACAACAAAGATCTTGATTTACTCGAAACACATCCACAGCCTTCTTTAGAGAATTTAGAAGAGTATTATAAAAGTGAAGACTATATTTCGCACACGAACTCCAAGCGCAATCTGTTTGAAAAAGCGTATCATTTAGTTAGAAAAACAGCGTTAAAGAGAAAGCTAAAACTCATTAATTCTTACGTCGGTAGCGACAAACAACTTTTAGATATTGGATGTGGTACTGGAGATTTTTTAAAAGAGGCTCAACAAAATAATTGGAACGTTACAGGGATTGAACCTAACGAACAAGCAAGACAAATTGCTAATATAAAAACTAATGATTCGGTTTTCGAAACAGAACACCTTCAGAAGTTTGAATCGCACCGTTTTGATGTTATTACATTGTGGCATGTTTTAGAGCACTTACCAAAATTAGAAGAGCATATTTTAATGTTCAAGAAATTACTTAAGCCAAATGGAACATTAATTATTGCTGTTCCAAATTATAAAAGTTATGATGCCGAATATTATAATAATTTTTGGGCAGCCTATGACGCACCGAGACACTTATGGCATTTTTCTCAAGCAGCTATGCAACGATTATTTTTAAAAGAAGAAATGAAAGTTGTGAAAACATATCCCATGAAATTTGACGCCTATTATGTGAGTTTGCTTTCAGAAAAATACAAATCAGGAAAGATGCATATTTTTAATGCTTTTCGCATTGGGTTCTTTTCAAATTTGAAAGCAAAGCAGACAGGAGAGTACTCTTCGTTAATTTATATTATAAAGAACGGTTAAAACACATTTCAAGCCTTTTTAATTAGCTTCTTACTCATAATACAACCAAACACCTTTGCGATTTGTTTTAAGCTAATACAGGGCATTATTTAAATAAATTTTTAATAGAGATAATCAATTTTAATTCACACTATCGATCAATTTTATTTATTGGTCTAAATTTAAGCATTCTGTGACTGTAGTTAGGTTTACTTTTTTATTTTTGCGGAACAATAAAAATTTTATAAAATGAAAAAATTAATATATGTAGTACTTGTAGTTTTAACTATTACATCTTGCCAGCAAACACAAAAAATCGGATATGTAGATAATTCTACATTAATAAATGACTATCAAGAAAAAAAAGACATTGAGGCTAAGCTTCAAGAAAAAATATCGGCTTATGAAAAACGAAGAGATAGTTTAAGTCAGGGATTTCAATTAGAAGTGAAAGAAGCTGAAGTAAAAGCAAGAAAAATGTCTCAAGCAAATCTTCAAAAGCTACAACAAGAGTTTCAGCAGAAAGAACAAATTATTGCACAACGACTCCAATTTGAGCAACAACAAATTGCACAAGAAAGTCAGGCTAAGAATGATTCGCTTATTAAAAAGGTAAAAGCATTTGTAAAAGATTATGGAGAATCTAATGGCTATGATTTTATTCTTGGTAGCAATGAAGCAGGGAGTGTGATGTTTGGAAAAGAAGAATCAGATTTAACTCAGGTAATTTTAGACGCGTTGAACGTAGCTTATAAAAAGGACAAAAATCTATAAGCACCATTTAGTAATTTAGAGGTTGTCTGAAAAACATTCAAGACTGTCATTCTGAACTTGTTTCAGAATCTTATACTATTGATTTTAATAGATCCTGAGATAAATTCAGGAAGACAACATAGAGTTATATTGCTTTTTAGACAACCCTTTATTTACTATAAAACGAAAAAGCATTTTGCAATATGCTAACCTTAAAATCTCCAATACCAATAAGTTCGCCATCTGCTTGAATAAAGGGTTTATCCTTCTGAAGAATTTTTATAGTTATACTTTTGGTTTTAAAGGTTTGTACTTTTTTAAAGTTTACAATAGTACCATTGAATAGCTTGGATATATTTTTTACAATATCCCATTTACTAAAATTTTCAGCAATGGTAACATCAAACAAACCATCGGAAGAACAAGGGGTTTTTGTGAGTTGCATACCACCACCAGAGTATTTACACAATCCAATTAAAATCATTAAAGATTTTGTTGTTATTGTTTCAGTATTCAGAGAAATTTCTGCTTCAAAATTCTTAAAGGCAAACAAACCCATTACAGTTCCCACAAGATAAGATAAGGCACCAAAATGTTTATACTTTCCCACCTTGCTCACCACAAACCCATCAAATCCAACACCAGCAAGATTATTAAAATAAATAGGAGGCATATTTTGATTTAGTAATTCAATTTTACCAATGTCTTGCT
>JAADHG010000104.1 GCA_013151975.1 Chlorobiota bacterium
CCATCTGAAATGATGATAAGTACACGATTAGTCTGATCTTCATCATCATAGTAAGTCTTCGCAAGTTTTATAGCTTCATCTATTGCTGTTCCTTGTGATGATAGCATGTCTGTATTCATGCTTTGCAGAAACATTTTAGCAGCGGCATAATCTGTTGTAATTGGCAATTGCGGAAATGCTTTACCTGCGTAAGCAATAATACCAACACGGTCACTTGCTAAATTATTTATGATTTGTGTTACCAGTTGCTTAGACTTCTCTATTCTGTTAGGAGCGATGTCTTCGGCTAACATACTTTTAGAAACATCTACTGCAAAAACAATATCTACTCCTTCTCGTTTTACAGTTTCTAATTTAGTGCCTACTTTAGGATTTACTAAGGCTATTGTTAAACTCGCGAATGCTAAGCACAAAATGACTAGTTTTAAAATTGGCTTAAATAGCGATCTATTTGGGCTCAATTTTTTTAATAATCGCTTGTTAGTAAATTTATTTTGAGCATGTCGCTTCCACAATTGAAGTATCACAAAGAATACTACAATCACTGGAATGATGAGTAATAACCAAAACCATATTTTCTCTTCTAACTGCACTTTTAATTTATTTTTTTTCGTGAATTTGTTTTGCCACGAATTCACGAATGTTTTGTTTTACTTGTTCTGGAATAATATTGTTTTCAACCCAAGTATGTTTGTGTCCTAAAAAATCCATTCCTAAATAATTTGCGGTTTCTACAAATGGCATTGTGAAGCCTTCAAATAATTTATCTTCATTACTACAACTTAAAACAGCCATTTGTTTCTCTCTTAAAAGTCTCCCAAAGTCTTTTTCTTTATATAAAAAATCTGAAATTCTATCCATAAAGACTTTCAATAAACCACTCATTGTGTACCAATAAATTGGTGTTGCGAAAACTATGGTTTTATAATTTAGCACAATATTTTTAAACAAGTCATTAAAATCGTCGTCTTGATTTTTAAACTCATAATCGAAATGATTAATCCTCTTTTGGCTTAAATCGATAACATCAAATCCTGTTTGCTCTTGTAAATAAGACACGATTTTAAATGTATCTCCTTTACTTCTTGAACTGGCTTGTATAATGATTCCTTTCTTCACTTAAACGAAACTTCTAAAAATTGTAAATCGTAATAATAGCTCTATTATTAAAAGTAACCCTGCAAGTAACACCAATGGTCTGAATTTCTCTTCATAATTATAGAATTTAAATTCTTCGACATCGGTCTTTTCAAGCTTGTCTATTTCTTTATAGATCTCTTTTAACTTTTTATTATCGGTTGCTCTAAAATATTTCCCTCCTGTTACACTAGCAATTTCTTTTAATAAATCTTCGTCAATTTCTACTTGTACACGGCCATATTGAAAGGCCCCTTTTCTAGATATTGCTACTGGTGACAATGCCATTCCGTTTGTTCCTAGACCAATGGTATATGTTTTAATGCCATATTCTGCGGCTAATTCGCTTGCGGTATTTGGATCAATAAAACCAGAATTGTTTACACCATCCGTTAACAATATTATAATTTTACTTTTTGCTTTACTATCTTTTAAACGGTTTACAGACGTTGCTAATCCCATTCCTATGGCTGTCCCTCCTTCAATAATTGTATTATACTTTATATCTCTTAGAGAGCGTAATACAATAGACTTATCGCTGGTTATAGGTGTTTTGGTATAACTCTCACCAGCATATTCAACCAATCCTATTCTGTCATTAGGTCGTCCTTTAATAAATTCGGCTGCTACGTTTTTAAGTGCCTCTAATCGATTTGGTTTTAAATCTTTAGCTAACATACTTGCAGATACATCAATAGCCATTACAATATCTATACCTCGTGTTGTTTTGGTTTTTGTTGATACATCTACAGTTTGGGGTCTAGCAAGTGCCAAAATAAGTAATGCCAATGCACATAAACGAAGCACGAACATTAAATGTTTAAGTTTAGGTAACCATGAACTTCCTGTTTTAAAGCCTTTTATACTTGATATTTTAAACTCGGCTGTTTGCTTTTTGTGTTTTAAAACATACCATATAATTACTACTGGAAGTACTAAAAACGCCCAGAACATTTGCTTATTTAAAAATTCTATTCCCTCTAACATTTATTCTTTCTCTAATTTTATTAATTCTATGGAATTAAGAATCCTATCTACTATTTCGTCTGCATATACATCGTTGGCTCTCCAAGTAATCACTACTTGCTGCAAAACATTTTGAGTTGTAAAGCCTAACAATATATATTTTCCTTTTTCGAATTTATCTTGCCCTGGAATAGGAAAGTCTGCCGTTCCATAGGTTTTTAGTCCTTCTTGACCATTAGGTGTGATAAATTGTTCATTCTTAGTTATTAAATTTCGTACACCGCTTTTCTCTAAATTCCTAAGGCTACCCTCTGCGGCTTGAGTTAAATCAATTTTGTTTTGTTCTTTGTTTTGTTCCCCTCCTGATCCAGGCGGTTCAGTAGTTGCATATTTCGAAGTGCTTACTGCAATGTTAAATTGCCCTAATAAACTACCATACCCAAATATAGTTGTTTGCACTTTCCCTTTAAGTTCTTCTGGTATGTCTACTGTCATGCGCTCCAATACTTTTGGAGTAGTAATGGTTAAACCTGGAGCTCCATATTCGCTAGTAACCCAGTCTTTTGTTTCTAATAATTCTTTAGTTGGATGCCCTAAAATGCTATCCTTTACATAATCAAATCCATAGCGTATTGAAAATCCAACAAACGTTCCAATTAGCAATAATATTGAAACAACTACTGTAATAATTATTTTTCTTCGCTTTTGCTTTTGAGCTAATTCTTCTTGATATTTAATATCGGCTAATAATTCTTCTTCTGTTGGTTCTGGAAGTGCTTCTTTAACATGATCAATTTCCATGTCAATAGTGTTTCTATCCATTTGTGCTAGTGCAATATCTGGTTTAGATTTGGCGAATTTTACTAAATCAGCACGTCTCAAAATACTATCTATATTCGCAATATCTTCCTTACTTAAATCTATTTGATTCCCCTCTTTTAATAACGACAGTCTATTAATTAACTCATCCGTTGTGCTTTCAAGAGCATGGTTATATACTTTTTCATCAAGATATTTTCTAATGATGCCTGTGAGTTCTGAATAGTATTCCTTTATTTCTTCATTCTCTAAGTAACTTGTTTTATCCAGCTCTTGCAACGCTAATTTTGCTCTTTCATAAGGTGGAAGCAGCGCTACTTTTTCCTCCTCTGTCAACGGTTTTTCCCGCCAAATAAACCAATACAATAAAAAGCCTACAGTACCTAAAATTAATATTATAATTAACGTATATAACCACCATTTACTCGGGCTTTTTTTAACTTCAATAATTGGCTTTATGTTATAAAGTGGTTGCTTGGTAGTATCTACTACAATATTGTTTACTTCAACTTTTATGGAGTCTGTAAATATGGTTTGACTCCCAATAACAATTTTTTGTCTAGGAATGGTATATGCTCCAGAATCAAATTGAGTTAATCCATATCTTTTTATGAGGTTGTATTTGTCATTAAGTTTAGTTGTATCTATTTTATAGGATTCTATCATTTCTAAAGGCTGAAACGTTTGTCCTTCGGGAAATACAACAAGGCTAGTTGTATCAACCTTAACTTGAATTTTATAGGTGATTTGCTCTCCAATCTTTATTGCTGTAGAATCTACTGAGGATGTAACCTGTGCAAATGAAACAAAAGAATAAAAAATAAAGAATAAAAATAAAACGATAGAAAACCGAAAGTCAAAAATCGAAGCCTGTTTCGTTTTCATATTATCCTTATATCTAACATCGTAATTCATAAATCTAAAAATCTGATTACCCTCTGCGTTTAAAATATCCCAATAGTTTTTTTACATAACTCTCATCTACACGACAACTAATAACACCAGCACCAGACTTTGTAAAACTATCCATATAATATTCTACTTTTTCATGATAAAATTTACCATAATTCATTCTAACTATTTTCGACGCTGTATTTACCAAAAGTAATTCTCCTGTTTCTTCGTCCTGCATTTGGACCATCCCCAGATTTGGAATAGATTCTTCCCCTTTATCATACACTCTAATGCCTGTAACATCGTGTCTTTTGGATACAATTTTAAGCGTTTGTTTATAATCGTCAGTAATAAAATCAGACAGCACAAATACAATTGCTTTTTTCTTCATGACGCTTGATAAAAATTTCAAGGCTTCAGCAAAATTGGTTTGTTTGCTTTTAGGGTGAAACTCTATGAGCTCACGTATAATACGAAGTACATGAGAACGCCCTTTCTTTGGTGGAATATATAATTCTACCTCATCCGAAAATAAAATGAGCCCAATCTTATCGTTGTTTTGAGTGGCAGAAAACGCAAGAGTTGCAGCAATTTCTGTTACAACTTCATTCTTAAATTGTTCTTGTGTGCCAAACAATTCAGATCCAGAAACATCTACCATAAGCATCATGGTAAGTTCTCGTTCTTCTTCAAAAATTTTAATAAATGGTTCGTTATATCGTGCGGTAACATTCCAATCGATATTTCGAACTGAATCTCCATATTGATACTGTCGCACTTCACTAAAAGTCATACCGCGTCCTTTGAAGGTGGAATGGTATTCTCCTCCAAAGATATGATCAGACAATCGGCGTGTCTTAATCTCTATTTTACGTA
>JAADHG010000059.1 GCA_013151975.1 Chlorobiota bacterium
AGGTTTTAAATAATTTTAATACTAGCAAAAAGCAAGTCTCCGATTTCAGATTTGAATCTTCTGCAAAACAAATTCGTGTTATTGAGGCTTTGAATGGCGAACTGGTAACCCATGAAATCATTGAAAATGCTTTAATTGAAGACGGAAATTTGGTTTCAAATATTGATACAGATGTTTTAAAGATGACCGTTGTAAATCGCTATCAAGACCAAAAACCATCTATAGCATTTATAAAGAATTTTGGATTAAAAGAAGGCGCTATTGCATCTTCAGTAGGTCACGATTCGCATAATATTATTGCGGTTGGTGTAAGTGATGAAGCTATTTGTCAAGCCGTAAATCTAATCATTGAAAACAAAGGTGGTATCTGTGCAGTTTCTAATACCGAAGAAAGTGTAGTATCGCTTCCTGTTGCAGGTATTATGAGCGATGCATCTGGTGAAGTAATTGGCAAGCAGTATGCTGTATTGGATAAAATGGCAAAAGCATTAGGAAGCACATTGCATGCGCCTTACATGACACTTTCATTTATGGCATTATTGGTAATTCCTTCGTTAAAATTAAGTGATGAAGGCTTGTTTGATGGTACTTCATTTAAGTTTACATCTTTAGAAGTGTAACAGCTTTTTCTTGTGTCAGTTCGAGTGAATTTTCTTTTTATAAAAGTAGTATAGAGAACAGTTTTTCTTCATTGTCTTCATTATTAAGGTTTCATTATATTTCCTTATATTTGAGTTAGAGTACGATTAGAAATTATCAACATGATTGATAATTTATTAATGGTGTTCTTTTTTTATCTAAACAAATAATTAATGCAATGAATTTAACAGGAGAACTTTCCGAAGTAAAAAATTATATAAACGGTAAATTTGAAAGAAATGGCCAATCATCAATGGATGTAATAAGTCCTATTGATGGAAGCGTTATTTCTACATTACCCTTATCAACTTATAATGATGTTGATAAAGCTGTACAAGCAGCAAAAGATGCATTTCCATCGTGGTCAGCAAAGACACTTAAAGATCGCGTTCAAATCTTTTTTAGATATCGAACACTTCTCGAAAAGCATATGGATGAACTTACAAAATTGGTGCAACTCGAGAATGGAAAAACCTATGGTGAAGCCAAAGCTGAAGTTGAAAAAAGTATGGAACTTTGTGAGTTTGCGGTATCTATGCCACAAATAGTAGTTAACGAAGTACAAGAAGTAAGCAAAGGGGTAGAATGTAGAATAGAGCGCAAACCTTTGGGAGTTGTTGCATCAATAACACCTTTTAATTTTCCGAATATGGTACCACACTGGACCATGCCAAATGCTTTAGTGTTAGGAAACACAATGGTTATGAAACCTTCTGAAATTGTGCCTTTGAGTACAGTACGTATGGCTGAGTTACTAAAGGAGGCAGGCCTACCAGATGGTGTTTTTAATTTGGTAAATGGAGGCAAAGACGTGGTTGAAGCTATTTGCGATCATCCAGATATTGAAGCTGTATCTTTTGTAGGTTCTACTAAAGTGGCTAAGATTGTATATAAACGTGCTACATCAACCTTAAAAAGATGTGTTGCACTTGGTGGTGCAAAAAATCATTTGTTAGTGTTTCCAGACGCCAATCCAGAAATGACGGCTTCTAATGTTGTAGCTTCCATGTCAGGTTGTGCTGGTCAACGTTGTATGGCGGCGTCAGTAATGGTTGGTGTAGATAACATTCAACATATTATTGATAAAATGGTTGAAGATGCTAAAAATTTGATTCCAGGAGAAAATTTAGGATCTGTAATTAGTGCTGCAGCAAAAGAACGTATTGAAGGCTATATTGCTGAAGCTGAAAAAGATGGTGCGAAAATTTTATTGGATGGAAGGAATACAACTGTTGCAGGAAAAGAAGGCGGATTTTATGTTGGTGCAACCATAATAGATTATGTCACTACAGATATGTCTGTAGCACGAGAAGAAATTTTTGGCCCAGTAATTTCTATTATTAGAGCCAAAGATTTAGATGAAGCCATTGAAATTGAAAATGGTTCAAACTATGGAAATGCCGCTGCTGTATTTACGCAAAGTGGCGGATTAGCAAAACAAGTTATGGAACGTGCAAGTGCTGGAATGATTGGTGTTAATATTGGTGTGCCGGTACCTCGTGAACCATTCTCTTTTGGAGGTTGGAACGAATCTAAGTTTGGTGTAGGTGATATTACAGGACGAAGCTCCATAGAATTCTGGACTCAAAACAAAAAAACTACAACTAAATGGAATCCAGAAGCGCAAACCAACTGGATGAGTTAATCGACATTGTCATTCCTGCGAAGGCAGGAATCTCATGAATTTGAACTCGATTATTAATTGAAGTAACCTAATAAAATGAATAAAAACAATCATTTGGGATCTCATTAACCATAACTTAATTTTTAATAATATTTTTATGAAATTATACTTTTTTAAATGTTCAGTATCAACTGACTTATATGGTGTGTCTCCAAATAAAAGTGGAGAACCTTTGCCAACTCCAGGAGGAGGAAAATGGTTATCAATTGAGATAATTAATTACAATGAACCTAATTCTATTATTGGATTTGATAAGAATGTTGCAAATTCTGAAATTGAAAAATGGGGCTGCCATTGGTTTACAACAAAAGGACCAAGAGAAATTTTCTGGGGAGAAAACAAACCAAAAAAAAACATTAAATAAAGACATAAAACTCACGAAGTATGAAAGATGAAATATTAAAAAACAACCTTGACTACACCCTTTTCTCGTGGGCAAAACAAGGAGGCTTAAATCCAATAAATGCATCCTATGCAGAAGGGTCATATATCTATGATAGAGACGGTAAAAAGTACCTTGATTTTTCTTCACAATTAATGAATGTTAATATTGGTCATGGTAACCAGCGTATTACTGAAGCTGTTGCAAAACAGATGAAGGAAGTCAGTTATGTATATCCAGGAATGGCAACAGATGTTCGTGGAAGACTTGGTAAAAAACTTGCTGAAATCACTCCAGGAAATTTAACCAAAACATTTTTTACACTCGGTGGAGCAGAGGCTATTGAGAATGCCATTAAGCTTGCTAGAATGTATACAGGAAGACATAAAATCATTACACATTATAGAGCCTATCATGGCGCCACTTACGGAGCAATAACGGCAGGGGGAGATCCAAGACGGTTTCCAGTAGATGCTCAAGCCATGCCAAATGTAGTACATGTTGAGAACCCGTATGCATATCGTTGTCCGTGGAATTCAAAATCGATAGAAGAATGTGGAGAAAGAGCCATAGCTCATTTAGAACGTGTTATTAAATTTGAAAACCCAGATAGTGTGGCTGCAATTTTACTAGAAGGTGAATCAGGATCTTCAGGATGTATAAAATATCCACCAATGTATTTAAAAAAGGTAAGAGAGCTATGTGATAAATATGGTATCATGATGATTGATGATGAAGTAATGAGTGGTTTTGGAAGAACCGGAAAAATGTTTGGTATTGATCATCATGAGGTGACACCAGATATTATGTGTCTTGCTAAAGGATTAACATCTGGCTACTTACCGCTTGGAGGTGTTGTGGTTACTGATAAAATTGCAGAATATTTTAACGAGAATCCAATGATTATTGGCTTAACCTATTCAGCACACCCTACATTGTGTGCAGCAGCGTTAGAGAATCTTAAAATTATTGAAGAAGACAATTTAGTGGAGAAAGCTGCTGAAATGGGATTGTATATTGAAGCTGAAGTAGAGAAGCTTAAGAAGAAACATAAATCAATTGGTGATTTTAGAAATACAGGATTATTAGGATGTATTGAACTTGTTAAAAACAGAAAAACCAAAGAGCCAATTACACCATGGAATGCAGCACCAAAAGATATGGAAGTGACCAATAAAATGGCTGCAAAAATTAGAGAATTAGGTATGTTTACTTTTGTGCGTTGGAATTTTATTTTTATTGCACCACCTTTAAATGTTAGTAAATCTGAAGTAGATGAAGGCTTAAAGATAATTTCGCAAGCCATTGCTATTGCAGATAAATATTGCAATTAAAACCTATAGAGCACCAATAATATTAATTTTTTTATGATAAACACAGCTAAAATAAAACTATTGATTTACGAAGTATATGTTTAAAAATTATTTCACTAAACTAGCAGTACTCTTTGCTGTATTACTTGGTAGTTTCTTTTTATTCCATGGTTTTTATTTTGCCGTCGAAATAAAAGGTCCCGCTATAGAAAAAAAGTTTTACACTTTTAACAATACACCTTTTAATGACAGTATAAAATTAAAACTTCACCTATTTAATACGGGTGTAAATAAAGTATCGACTTTGTTAGTAGGCGATATAAATCCTTGGCGTCCTGTGCCAGCCTTTGTTATAGAACATCCCAAATTCGGATTTATAGTTTTCGATAGCGGATTGTCATCTAAAATAGCCAAAACTGGAAAAAAAGGTTTGCATCCTATCACCCGCTTGTTATTTGATACACATTCTATCATCGGTAAAGATTTACCGCATCAAATGGCACAAGACAGCTTATTGCCTAATAAAGTGGTTAAGGTTATTTTTTCACACTTACATTTTGACCATATAGGTAATTCAGATGCTTTTAGTAAAGCTACTTATTATGTTGGGCAAGGTACAGATATGGATAATATGACACGCATGAATGGTTTCGAACCCGATTTTATAGCTAAA
>JAADHG010000302.1 GCA_013151975.1 Chlorobiota bacterium
TTAGAAGCATTTTCTATTATGTTTGACGAAGAAGGTACTATGCATATGGGTTGGGGTAATGTACGTGTAGCTGTACATATGAAATAAGCTTAATTAAGAAATAATACCATTTAAATTTAATTAAAAAAGCCTTGAAAAATCAAGGCTTTTTTTATGGTATATTTAAATATTTATGTGTTTGTAAGGATACCTTCCATTTAGGATTTTGCATAACATAATCAACAATTAAGGGAATTACTTTATCGCGCTTACTCCATTCAGGTTGTAAATATAAAATGCAATTTTTATTAACTTTTGAAGCCTGCTCTTCGGCAAATTTTAAATCACTCTTATTATATACAATCATTTTAAGTTCATGAGCTTTACTATAAATATCTTCTGTAGGTAATTTTAGTTTTTTTGGTGACAAACAAATCCAATCCCAAGTCCCTGTTAGTTTATAAGCACCTGAGGTTTCAATATGAACGTTCATTCCTTTAGATTTAAACCCTTTGGTTAAGTTAGTCATATCCCAAGTTAAAGGTTCGCCTCCAGTAACTACTACCGTGTTACTACTCTTTGCCGCATTCTCTACAATTACAGATGTTTGCGTAGGTGGGTGTAAATCGGCATTCCAACTTTCTTTAACATCACACCAATGACAACCTACATCGCAACCACCAATTCTAACAAAATAGGCAGCTGTACCCTTATGATACCCTTCGCCTTGTATAGTGTAAAACTCCTCCATTAAAGGCAACATTTCACCTTTATTAACCAGTTCCTGAATCTCTTTCTTCATAGTTAGCAAAGATAGTTTACAGTTTCTACTTAACTCAAAAAAGTTAAATAAATTTTCATATTGAATTGCTTAAGATTACTTATTTTTATGCAAATATTTAAGATAATGGGCAGAAAAGAAACATTCTTTAACCATATTACAGAAGGCAATAAAACCAAAGGTGATTTTTTAACACTTGGTGCCGCTATACTTGATGGTGAAACCATAAAGGAAGCTTTTGTGAAAGTCCCTTTAAAAACTATGAATAGACATGGTTTAATTGCAGGAGCTACAGGAACTGGAAAAACAAAAACACTTCAAGTACTTGCTGAAAATTTAAGCGACAAAGGAATACCTGTTTTATTGATGGATATTAAAGGAGATTTGAGTGGATTGGCACAACCTAGTCCTGGACATCCTAAAATTGACGAACGTCATGAAAAAATCGGCTTACCCTTTGATGCTAAAAAATTTCCTGTCGAAATTATGTCACTCTCTGAAGAAGATGGTGTCCGGCTTCGTGCTACTGTAAGTGAATTTGGCCCTGTTTTATTATCACGAATTCTTGATCTTTCACAAGCACAATCTGGCGTTGTTGCTGTTGTCTTTAAGTATTGTGACGACAACAAATTACCACTTCTAGATCTTAAAGATTTTAAAAAAGTATTGCAATATGCCACCAAGCAAGGTAAAAAAGAGTTTGATGAAGAATATGGCAGGATTTCTACTGCATCAACAGGTGCTATTTTACGAAAAGTAGTTGAACTTGAACAACAAGGTGCTGATTTGTTTTTTGGCGAAAAAAGTTTTGATGTTGAAGACCTCTTAAGAACCACACGGGATGGTCGTGGGTATATAAATATTATTCGTCTAACAGATATTCAAAACAGACCAAAATTATTCTCCACATTTATGTTAAGTTTACTAGCTGAAATCTATGAAACACTCCCTGAGCAAGGCGATTCTGGACGACCAGAACTCATTATGTTTATAGATGAAGCACACCTTATCTTTAATGAAGCTTCCAAAGCGCTTTTAAGTCAAATTGAAAGTATTGTAAAACTAATACGTAGTAAAGGCGTGGGTCTTTACTTTGTAACACAAAATCCAACTGATGTTCCTGAAGCTGTACTAAGCCAATTAGGATTAAAAGTACAGCATGCTTTACGTGCATTTACTGCTAAAGACCGAAAAGCTATTAAACTCACAGCACAAAACTATCCAGACACAGAATATTATGATACTGCTAGCGTTTTAACATCGTTAGGAATTGGAGAAGCTTTGGTTTCAGCTTTAGATGAAAAAGGTCGACCAACGCCTTTGGCAGCAACTATGTTGCGTGCGCCAATGAGCAGAATGGATGTATTAAGCAAACAAGAACTCAATGCACTTTATGACGAATCAAGACTTGTAATGAAGTATAATGAAGATATTGATCGCGAAAGTGCTTACGAGATGCTTAATGAAAAAATTAAAAAAGCTGAAGCACTAAAAGCCAAAGAAGATGCCAAAGTAGAACGTGAAAAAGAAAGCAAATCAAGGTCACGCTCACGTACAACTTCAAGGCGAAGTACTAGACAAAATCCCATAGTAAAAGTATTAACTAGCGCAACTTTCATTAGAGCTGTTTTTGGTATTCTTAAAAAAGTAATGAAATAAATTACGATTGACGATTGAAAAACAACTTAATAAATATTAAATAAACAACAATAGATTCTATTCTTCACTTCGACTTTACTAAGTGTAACACAAGGGAATCACAAAAAAACATTCAATGAAAAAAAACATCTTACTACTTATCATTATAGTTTCTTTTTTTAGCTCATGTAAAAAAGAAATTGACCCCTTTTTAGTTTCCAAACAAAACATTGGACTTTTAAATGATTCCACCCAAGTAAAAGAAATTGAAGCTGTTTTTATAAACGACTCTATTGTTAAATATGTAACTGGTGATGAGTTTACTGGTAACATTAATGATATTACTATTTATGATAAAGCGGGCAACCAATTATTAATACTTACCCCTTCGCAATCTTTAGACTCAACGTCAACTATAAAAAATATTAGAATTGTAGACAATCGATATAAGACTTCTAAAGGGTTAACTGCAAATAGCACCTTTAAAACCATAAGGGATAATTATAAAATTTCAAGCATTCAAAACACACTCCGAAATATTATAGTTTCTGTTAATGACATTAATGCCTATTTTACCATTGATAAAGAAGAGTTACCAGCAAGTATGCGTTTTGATATGAACTTAAAAATTGAAGCCATTCAAATTCCTGATGAAGCAAAAATCAAGAATTTTTATCTGTATTGGGCTGGAAAGTAAAACAATTATGAACCCTTTTATTTCAAAATTATTAATAATTATTGCTCGCAAAAGGATTAAGGCAAAACAAAGTTCGATACATGTTAGCAAAAAACAGGTTGTCCCATTAGTAAGAAATTTTCAAGTAGAATTAACCCATGCTACGAAAGAATATTTTTTAATTTTAATAGGCGTGTTTTCGGCTGGTTTTGGTTTAAATGGATTTCTATTACCTAACAGATTTATTGACGGTGGAGCAACTGGTATTTCTTTATTATTAGAAAATATTACTTCTATTGAATTGAGTTTTTTATTAATCCTTGTCAACCTTCCATTTATAATACTTTCATCAAGAATGTTTTCGGTCAAATTTGCATTAAAGAGTATTATTGCAATTTTACTTTTATCTTTTGTGGTACACTTTGTAGAATATCCAATAATAACTGAAGATAAATTGCTTATTGCAGTTTTTGGTGGTTTCTTTTTAGGATTAGGAATAGGGATGGCAATGCGTGGTGGTAGTGTAATTGATGGCACTGAAGTTTTAGCTATTTTTTTAAGTCGTAAATTATCTATTACTGTTGGTGATGTGCTATTACTTATTAATATTATTATTTTTTCATTTGGTGCCTATGTATTATCCGTTGAAACAGCTTTATATGCCATTTTAACTTATTTAGCAGCGGCAAAGACTGTCGATTTTGTTATTGATGGTGTTGAAGAATACGTTGGTGTGACCATAATTTCAGATAAGCATGAAACTATTAGAATAATGTTAATAGAAAACTTAAGAAGAGCATGTACAATTTATGCAGGAAAAGGTGGTTTTGGTAAAACTGGCGATAGCTATGACAAAGATATAATCTATACTGTAATTACAAGACTGGAATTGGCAAAGCTTCAAACCGAAATAGATAAAATAGATAAAAATGCTTTTATAATCATGGGAAAAGTAAATGATCTTAAAGGTGGAATGATTAAAAGAAAACCTTTCAAATAAATATAATGAAAAAATACACTATTCAAAAATCGCCTTTTGTAGTTCCTACCACTGATGGTAAACTTATAGAAGAACATTTTGGTCAAGCAACTGATGGTAATTCAGAAGTAAGTATAGCTCATATGATTGCTCCACCAGGTTGGAGTGAACCTTTTCAAACTCCAGAGTTTGAAGAATACACTTATATTATTAAAGGCAAAAAGCAATTTATTATTGATGGAGATACCATTGTTCTTGAAGCCGGTCAATCTATAAAAATCAATAAAAACACAAGAGTCCAATATTCAAACCCTTTTGATTTACCATGTGAATATCTTGCTGTTTGTTTGCCTGCATTTTCAATAGATGCTGTACATAGAGAGAGGACTAAATGAAAACATTTCTTGTTAAAGCAATTGGTCTTTACTTAAACATATTAAGCCTTTTTTCTTCAAAATATGCTGCAAAAAAAGCATTAAGCTTATTTTCAACACCTAGAGAAGGTAGTGTTACGGAGCCTCAATCTGATTTTTTAAATTCTGCAATCAAAGACATATTGCTATATGATAATTTGAAGATTACGACCTATCACTGGGAAGGAAACAAAGAAGCTAT
>JAADHG010000106.1 GCA_013151975.1 Chlorobiota bacterium
CACTTTAAAAATGAAGCTTATATTTTTGCTCATTGCTTTGATAGCGAAAGTAATATTGATGATATTCATCATTTAATAAAAGCAAAAAATTTCGCTTCTTATGAGTTTACCTCACAAGGAAAAATTAATTCAAATCTTACCGATAACGAATACAAACAACATGTAGAGTTAGCTAAAAAACACTGTGCTCGTGGTGATGTTTTTCAATTAGTACTTTCACGAAAATTTGAACAAGAATTTAAAGGTGATGAGTTTAACGTATATCGTGCTTTGCGAAGTATAAACCCTTCGCCTTACCTATTCTATTTTGACTATGGTAATTTTAAAATATTTGGCAGTTCGCCAGAAGCACAACTAATAGTTAGCAATGGAAAAGCCGAAATTCATCCAATTGCCGGAACTTTTAAGCGTACAGGCAACGATTTAAAAGATGCCAAACTTGCTAACCAATTATCCATAGATGATAAAGAAAATGCAGAACATGTAATGTTAGTAGATTTAGCAAGAAATGATTTAAGCAGACATAGCAACCAAGTTACAGTTGAAACTTATCGCGAAGTGCAATTTTTTTCTCATGTCATTCATTTAGTAAGTAAAGTAACTGGACAAAAACACAAAGATGTATCAACCATGCAAGTTGTTGCAGATACTTTTCCAGCAGGAACATTAAGTGGTGCGCCAAAACATCGTGCTATGCAACTTATAGAACAATATGAAAAAACAAGTCGCTCGTTTTATGGTGGTGCCATCGGGTTTATGGATTTTGAAGGCAATTACAATCATGCCATAATGATTCGTACTTTTTTGAGTAAAAATCACCAATTACATTGGCAAGCTGGTGCTGGTTTGGTTTCAAAATCTAATCCAGAAAATGAATTACAAGAAGTTTATAACAAATTAGGAGCTTTAACCAAAGCTATTGAGTTGGCAGAAAATATATAATAAAAATGATTTGTCATTCCGTACTTGATACGGAATCCATTTTAAATCGAAATGAAAATATAAAGATTCCCTCCTTCGAGGGAATGGTAAAAAAGATGAAAATGAAAGTATTAGTTATAGATAATTACGACAGTTTTACATACAATTTAGTGCATTATTTAGAAGATCTAAATTGCGATGTAACTGTGGTTAGAAATGATAAATTAGACCTCGAAGATGTAAACCCTTTTGATAAAATTGTATTATCTCCAGGTCCTGGAATTCCAGATGAAGCTGGATTATTAAAAGCAATTATTAAAACCTATGCACCCACTAAAAGTATTTTGGGAGTGTGTTTAGGGCAACAAGCTATTGGTGAGGTTTTTGGGGGAACAATTATTAATTTAGACGAAGTTTACCACGGTGTGGCAACAAATATTACAATAACTGTTAGTGATGAATCTCTTTTTGACGGTTTAGATAAAACCATCGAAGTTGGTCGCTATCATTCTTGGGTTGTAGACACTAATCTACCTGACGAGCTAGAAGCAACTTCATTTGATGAGAATGGACAAGTGATGTCATTACGCCATAAAGCATACGATGTAAAAGGTGTACAATTTCATCCAGAATCGGTATTAACTCCTGATGGAAAGAAAATTTTAGAAAATTGGATTAATTCTTAAGCAATGAAACAATTATTAAACAGACTTATAAATCATGAAAGCATCTCTAGTGAAGAGGCTAAAAGTGTCTTGGTAAATATTTCCAACGGACAATATAACCAAAGCCAAATAGCATCTTTCTTAACCATATTTATGATGCGAAGTATAACACTTGATGAATTAAAAGGCTTTAGAGACGCTTTGTTAGAATTATGCATTCCAATTGATTTAGCAGCCTTCAATGCTATAGATTTATGTGGTACAGGAGGTGACGGAAAGGACACTTTTAATATCTCCACCTTATCCTCATTTGTTACTGCTGGAGCTGGAGTAAAGGTTTCAAAACATGGCAATTATGGTGTATCATCAGCGTGTGGATCATCAAATGTTATGGAGTATTTAGGTATTAAATTTTCAAATGATGAAGATTTTCTTAAACGTTCTATAGATAAAGCAGGAATATGCGTATTACACGCACCACTTTTTCATCCGGCAATGAAAAATGTAGCACCTATTCGTCGTGAATTGGGTGTTAAAACCTTTTTTAATATGTTAGGCCCAATGGTAAACCCATCGTTTCCTAAAAACCAAATGGTAGGCGTTTTCAATTTAGAATTGTTGCGCTTGTATAGTTATTTATATCAAAATACGGATAAAAATTATAGCATTGTACACGCCTTAGATGGTTATGATGAAATTTCGCTTACAGGAAAAACTAAGGTAATTTCTAATCATTCGGAAACTATGTTTTCGCCCGAAGATTTGGGAGTGTCACAAATTGAACAAAGTGCCATTTTTGGTGGAAATAGTGTTGAAGATGCCGCAAAGATATTCATGACCGTTATTAGTGGTAACGGCACTGAAGCCCAAAACAATGTGGTTTGTGCAAATGCTGGGTTAGCCATAGCGACTTCCAAACAAATGGAACATATTAAAGGTTTTGAATTGGCTAAAGAATCTCTATTAAGCGGGAAAGCGAAACAAAGTTTAGATAAATTAATAGAATTAAGTAAATAAATGTCTGGTCGAGCAAAGTCGAGGCCTCTTTTAAAGTATGGATATATTAACCCAAATAGTAAACGATAAACGCAAAGAAGTACAACTTCAAAAAAATCGCGTTTCTACGCAACAATTGGAACAATCCGCTTTTTTTGAAAGAGAAACCGTTTCTTTAGCTAATAAACTAAAAAATAGTGTAACAGGAATAATTGCTGAACACAAACGCCGTTCACCTTCCAAATCTGTAATTAATGAAAGTCTAAATATAAAAGATGTTGCCACAGGCTATGAAAATGCAGGTGTTTCTGGTATGTCAGTACTAACAGATAATAAGTATTTTGGAGGTTCACTAGACGACTTATTAATAGCTAGAGCAAATTGTAAATTACCATTGTTACGAAAAGAATTTATTATAGATGAATACCAGATTATAGAAGCTAAATCAAATGGAGCTGATGTTATTTTATTGATTGCTGCTATTTTAACGCAAGCAGAAATTAAACAGTTTTCAGAATTAGCAAAAAGTTTACATCTCGATGTATTATTAGAAGTACACAATAAAGAAGAGTTGCACAAATCTATCATGCCAAGTTTAGACATGCTAGGTGTTAATAATAGAAATTTAAAAACTTTTGATGTTAGTTTAGAAACTAGTAAAGTTTTAAGTCAATTAATCCCTGATGATTTTGTAAAAGTATCTGAAAGCGGCATCAGTTCAGTCAATGCAATTAAAGAGCTTAGACCTTATGGTTACCAAGGCTTTTTAATTGGCGAGAATTTTATGAAAACTAATGCTCCAGGAGAAAGTGCAGCAAAATTTATAAATGGATTAAGAACATAATGTCATGTCGAAATGACAAAATTATGAAACTGAAAATCTGCGGAATGAAATACCAAGATAATATCGCTCAAGTTGCAAAACTGCAACCTGATTATCTAGGTTTTATATTCTATAAAAATTCTCCACGAAATTTTGATAACATAATTCCGCAACTACCAAGTTCGATAAAAAAAGTTGGTGTGTTTGTAAATGAAACTATTGCATTCATTATAGAAAAGATAAAAACGCATCAATTAAATGTAGTTCAATTGCATGGCAATGAGTCTCCTGAATTTTGTATTGAATTAAAACGTCATTGCGAGAAGCTAAGCGACGAAGTAATCTCATCAAAAGAGTCAGGTTGTCATTCCGTCCCGATAACTTTCGGGATTGATACGGAATTCATTAATAAAAACAATGAGATGCTGAAACAAGTTCAGCATGACAAAAATATAGAAATCATCAAAGTATTTTCAATCAAGGATCAATTCAATTTTGAAGTATTGCAACCTTATGAAAATGTATGTGATTACTATTTATTCGATACCAAAGGCAAGCTTCCAGGAGGTAATGGCTATGCTTTTGATTGGAGTGTGTTAAACGATTATCCTTCAACCAAACCTTATTTTTTAAGTGGTGGTATAGGATTAGAGCAAATTGAAAGCGTTTTATCATTCCTACAAAAGCAGGAATCCAAATATTGTTATGCTATCGATGTTAATAGTAAATTTGAGATAAAACCAGGATTAAAGCATATTGAACAATTAAAAGAATTTAAAAACAACTTATGTCACTTCGAGTGATTTCAAAATATTGAAATCGTATCGAGAAGCCAAAAGGTCTCGATACAAAATTCTGTTAGAATTTCACTCGACCTGACACCAAAAATATATTATGAGTTACAACGTCAACAAAAAAGGCTATTACGGAGAATTTGGAGGTGCATTTATTCCTGAAATGCTTTATCCAAATGTAGAAGAACTACGCCAAAACTATCTAAAAGTAATGGCTGAAACTGAGTTTCAAAAAGAGTTCAACCAATTACTCAAAGATTATGTTGGTCGCCCTTCTCCACTCTATTTTGCAAAACGTCTTTCAGAGAAGTACAATACAAAAATCTACTTGAAACGAGAAGACCTCAACCATACAGGAGCACATAAAATAAATAATACTATTGGACAAATATTAATGGCAAAACGCCTTGGCAAAACACGTATAATTGCTGAGACTGGAGCAGGACAACATGGTGTTGCCAC
>JAADHG010000201.1 GCA_013151975.1 Chlorobiota bacterium
GCGAGGTCTCTTTGAATGCATTTAAAACCTTACCAAATATAACCGTTTCTAAAGATACCAGAGATTGCCTTATAGTAAATGCGCCAATGCTTAGCGATATGTCCATAGTAACTAACGATGTTGTTAAATTTGGTAAGGTTTTAAATGCATTCAAAGAGACATCGTCTAGGTGATTTAGTTTTTTTACCGCAATATGTGTAATGGTTTCTGTCATTCCATAAGTAGCATATACCTTGCACGGAATATCTTGGAGTTGGATTTGCAACGCATTAGATACAGAGGCTCCACCAACAATAAGCGCAGATATTTTGTGCAGTCTATCAATTGAATTTTCCAATTGCAAAGGAACCATAGCACAAAAATCATAATGCTTGGTAATCTTTTCCAAAGGGTTTGATTTGGGTTTAACAACATCTATTTCCAATCCTAAAATCATGGCGCGAACCAACATCATTTTTCCTGCAATAAATTCAGAAGACAAACAGTGTAATGCTTTACTCCCTGGTTTAATATTAAAATAATCACCAGTAGCAATTGCAGATGCAACCATTGCCTGTTTCTGCAAGCTAATTTGTTTAGGCTTTCCCGTTGAGCCGGAGGTTTTTACAAACACATAATCGTTGCTATCTAACCAATCTAACAAAAAGCTTCCAATATGTTTTTGATACCATTCGCCTTCTTTTACAAAGCTATAAGCAACTTCTTTTAAGGTGTCTGCATTAAAATGCGTATTATTGAATTTAAATTTGTTATGGATTTTGGTAAAACTTGGAACCATTTTTGGTATACTATTAGATAAGATAAAATTATACTATTTTTAACGAATTGAAGTTAGTAATTTACATTTAAAAAATATATTTAATAGTGATGTCAAAATATATAAGATTTATAGTAACAATTACATTGTGTTTTCCTTTGCTAACATTAGCACAAGACTTCTCTAATGAGGATTACATCTATTTAAAGCGCCATGAACATATAAAAATAAAATTGATAAATAAACAGTTTGATATTGCAAAAAATATTTCTGAACAAGCTAAATATTTAACAGCAAAGAAACTATATTTTGCTAATGAATCTATTGGATTTGACAGCTTTACTTCTATTGAAGATATTGATGCCTACACGCTTTTACCAAGTACAAATACCAAAGTAAAAGTGGACTACATTGAAACCAAAAGGGAATTTGATAATGGTATCTTTTACAGCGATCAAGAGAGCAAAAATTTCACATTTCCTGCAGTTACAAAAGGCGCCGTAACTAATTTAAATTATAATGAAGTATTAAAAGATCCTCGTTTTTTAGGAATCTTTCGTTTTGGAACTTTCGTCCCAACAAAAAGTGCTAAACTCTCAATTGAGTTCCCTAAGAATGTAACCATAGGATATATTGATTTTAATACGAAAGACTATCCTATTGAATTCAAAAAAGAGAACCATAATGGTACAAATGTGTATACATGGTCTATTGAAAATATAAAAGGGTTTCAAGGAGAAGACAAAAGTGAATCGGCACTATACTTTTTACCGCATATTATTATCTACATAAAAAGCTATGAACAAAATGGCAAAACATATAATGTACTAAATGATGTTAGCGACCTTTATAAATGGTATGTCTCTTTGGTAAAGCAAATTGATAAAAAATCATTAGATAATGTGCATACTATTGTTAAAGATTTGACTAAAAACCTAACAACTCAAAGAGAAAAAGCAGAAGCTATTTTTAATTGGGTGCAAGATAATATTACCTATGTTGCCTTCGAAGATGGTCTGGGTGGGTTTATTCCGCGTAGTGCGTCTAGTGTTTGCGATAAGCGTTATGGCGATTGTAAAGACATGGCAAATTTACTTTATGAAATGCTTAATTATAGTGGTATAGAATCATATAGAACGTGGATTGGCACCAGAGACAGACCTTATTCTTATTTTGAAGTTCCTACGCCAATGGTAGATAATCACATGATTAATACTGCTATTATTGATAATGACACCATCTTTCTTGATGCTACCGATAGTTATGTCCCTTTTGGAATGCCTAGTGCTTTTACACAAACCAAAGAAGCGCTTTTAGGAATAGATCAAGACACGTTTAAAGTGATTAAAGTCCCTATACAACCTGCCGACAAAAGTGTTACAACTGTTAATAGTGTATTTACTTTAGAAAATAGTACACTTAAGGTTTCTGAACAAAGAGCACTTACTGGTTATGAAAAGGTTGATTTTATTTCAGATTATACATATAAAAAAAATGACAAAACTGAAGAAGAGTATTTAAACACAACATTAGCACTTGGCAATAATAAAACGAGTTACAGTAATATTTCAAAGGAAAATTTTGACAATAAAAATGCGCCTCTAATTTTAAAGTATGACCTTGCTATAAACAACTATGCAAAATCTGTGGCAAACAAGGTCTATATTAATTTAAACATTGACCGTGTATTATCTAAAAGTAAAGTTGATATTGAAACTAGAAAGTACAGTAAAAAAATTGATCACAAATTTAAAAAGGAGTTTGTAACCACATTCAAAATTCCTGAAGGATACAAGGTGAGTCATGTGCCAAAAAATCTTCAATTCGAAAATCCAGAGTATGGTTTTAGTATAACCTATTCACAAAAAGATAATGAAATCATTCAACATAAAACTATATATATCAACACACTTAGTGTTAAGAAAAATGATTTTGAAACTTGGAATGCATTTATAAAAAGTTTGACTAAAGCCTACAAAAAAAGTATAACAATAGAACAAGACCTATGATTAAAAATATCATCTTCATAGTACTAATTTTAGTAACAACTAGTAGCTATGCACAGTACTATAAAACTTATAATTGGGAAGACAATCCAAAATTGCACGATATTACCGAAACGGAAGCCAAGGCATCTTCTGTTGGTGTTTTTGAAAAATATATTGTAGAGTATTTTAACAGTACATTTTCGCAAGAACTTTACAGTTTAGAAACCACACATACTATTAGTAGAGTTAATGATGATAAAGGTATAAATAAGCATAATACGGTTTATATACCAATGCGAGATGTGAAAAAAGTACTAGATATTAAAGCCCGTACAATAAATTCAGAAGGAAAAATTACGCTTTTAGATAATAATAATATCAAGGAAATTAAAAATGTACAAGAATACGGCGACTTTAAAATTTTTGCTATCGAAGGTGTTGAAAAAGGTTCTGAAATAGAAGTGTTATATACTGTTGAAAAAGAATACGATATACACGGAGCCGAAACTCTACAGAATGATTACCCTATTAAAGAAGTTCAGTTTTTATTTATTACAGGAGACTTAAAATCAAGAATTAAAGCATATAACACATCAACTCCTTTTGAGAGTGTGATGGTTGATGGTAGAGCAGCAACATTGCTTACACTACACAATGTTCCTGCAATGATAGAAGAAGAATATGCAGCTCCAGATGCTAATAAAATTTCAGTTGTTTATCAGTGCTATCCAAAAGGTAGAGAGATTACCCAAGATATGTTTTGGAATAATGTAGTTAACAATGTTGGTCCACAATTTTTTCCGGATGAACCTAACAGTAAAGTAAAAGAAGATTTATCAAACGTTACTAAAAACATTACAGAACTAAGTGTCTTTCAAAAAGCAACTTTACTAGATGATTATATAAAAACCAATTTTACTATTGTTAAAAACAATAATGCGGAACTTTCTAATCTAGATTATATTCTAGCCAACAAATCTGCAAGTGATTTTGGTATTTTAAAAGCCTATGGACATTATCTCACGGCGCTTAATATTGAATATGAAATTGTAATCACTGCCAACCGTTATAGACGCAAGTTTGACCCAGACTTTTTTGCTCCAGGAATGCTGCAAGACTTTCTTATTTATTTACCAACTGAAGAAAAATATATTGCACCAGACCGTATTGAATATAGAGTTGAAGAAGCGCCTTTTGCATTTTTAGGAAATTATGGCTTATTTATTACCAGAAGGCTAGAATATTATTTTAGCGAAATTGTACAATCCGATCCTGATTTTAGCCATATAAACCGTGTCACAGATATTACTTTTGACGCTGATTTAGAAAGTGTAACTATAAACCAATCTCAAGAATATACAGGGCATTGGTCTGCATCTAGTAGAGCCATATTAAGTTTATCTACTGAGCAAGGCATCAAAGAGTATGAAGATTATTTAACGGGATCAGGTATTGAAGATAAAGTGGTAAATAGCTATGAAGCACTAAATACTGAAATGTTACAACTGGAGTATAACAAACCTTTTATTACAAAATCATCAATTACTTCGGAGTCTTTATTAGAGGAAGCTGGTGATAGTTATATTTTTCAAATAGGTAAAGTTATTGGAACTCAAAGTGAATTATACCAAGAGACCAAGCGCGTAAACCCTATTGAAATGCAATATCCTAATCAATACGATTATACCATTACAGTACATATCCCTGAAGGCTATACGGTTGAAGGGTTAGACGCCTTAAAAATCAATAAAAGCTATACTGCTGTAACAGGGCAAAAAGTCTGCAAGTTTGAATCCGACTACACCTTAAATGGAGATACATTAATTATTACAATTCAAGAATTCTATAAAACAAATACATTTGATTTGAACCGGTACGACGAATTTAGAAACGTTATTAATGCTGCTTCCTCTAA
>JAADHG010000260.1 GCA_013151975.1 Chlorobiota bacterium
AAAAATTGGGATGGTGGTTATGCAATGGCAGGTTTATTAGGTCATGGCGATTCTTTTGTGCTTAGAGATCCTTCAGGTATTCGTCCAACATATTACTATAAAGATGATGAAGTGGTAGTGGTTGCTTCTGAACGCCCTGTAATTCAAACTGTTTTTGATGTGGCATTTGAAGATGTTAAGGAACTAGATCCTGGACATGCTATAATTACTAAAAAATCTGGAGAAGTCTCTATTATACAAATTTTGAAGCCTTTGGAACGCAAAGCATGTTCTTTTGAGCGTATCTATTTTTCTAGAGGAAGTGATGCCGAAATTTATAAGGAACGCAAACTACTTGGTAAATTAATTATGCCGAAAGTATTGGTAGCTATTAATCATGACATTAAGAACTCGGTGTTTTCTTATATCCCAAATACTGCTGAAACATCTTTTTTTGGAATGATAGAAACTGTTGAAGACTATTTAAACAAAAAGAAGACAGAAGCTATATTAAATGGACAGCGTTCATTATCAGCAAAAAATGTAAAAGCTCTTTTATCCGAACATCCTAGGATAGAAAAAATCGCCATTAAAGATGTAAAGCTTCGCACATTTATTACAGAAGATAGTAGTAGAGACGATCTAGTAGCACATGTTTATGATGTTACTTATGGCGTTATAAAACCCGAAGATAATTTGGTTATTATTGATGATAGTATTGTTCGTGGTACAACATTAAAAAAGAGTATTCTTAAAATGTTGGATCGTTTACATCCCAAGAAAATAGTAGTTGTGTCTTCTGCGCCTCAAATTCGCTATCCTGATTGTTATGGTATTGATATGGCGAATTTAGAAAGCCTTATTGCATTTAAAGCGGCCTTAGCATTATTAAAAGACAATAATCTTTATTCCATTGTAGAAGATGTTTATAAAAGGTGCAAAGCTCAAGTAGATTTAGATGATAAAGATGTTATAAATTTTGTTAAAGACATTTATAACCCTTTTACTGCGGAACAAATTTCGAATAAAATTTCTGAGTTATTGAGTGATGAAAATTTAAATGCAGAAGTAACTATTATTTTTCAATCTGTTGAAAATCTTCATATAGCGTGTCCTAAAAATTTAGGGGATTGGTACTTTACAGGAAACTATCCTACCGCTGGTGGTAACAGAGTAGTTAATAGAGCTTTTATTAATTTTTACGAAGGAAATAATGAGCGTGCATATTAACGAAAAAAAATGTTTTTCATCAGTTTATCTATAAAAACAAGCCTTTAAACTAAAAAAGACGCAGTTCGTCTAATATTTATAGGCTTTCACCAAAATACATATACTTTAGTATCACCATAACATAAGTAGGTTAAGTTCATGGTAGATTTGGGGCAAAAAAAGGTGAACTCTCGTTCACCTTTTTTTATTTTCTACATCGTCTTCTAACTCATTGAAAATAAAAATTTTATCCTTTAACTTTTATCGTATTATTGTTGTAAAGTCTGATATTCTCTGGTTTTTGCAATTCACTGTTAGACTAATATATAAGTATTTTGTCCAATAAATTGAATTAATAGAAATAATCAATGTTATATTTACCTCACCATAACATAAGTAGGTTAAGTTTATGGTAGATTTGGGGCAAAAAAGGTGAACTCTCGTTCACCTTTTTTATTTTTATATGTTTACTAAAACTATTTTGCTTCAGCATAACGTCTCTCTACCTCGTTCCAGTTAATTACATTAAAAAATGCTTCAATATAATCTGGTCGTCTATTTTGGTAATTTAAATAATATGCATGCTCCCAAACATCTAAACCTAAGATTGGTGTACCTCCACAAGCCACTCCAGGCATTAATGGATTGTCTTGGTTTGGTGTAGAACATACCTCAACAGTTCCGCCTTTATGAACGCATAACCAAGCCCAACCTGAACCAAACTGAGTTGCGGCTGCATTACTAAATGTACTTTTAAAATTATCAAACGAGCCAAAGGCAGCCTCAACAGCATCTTTAAGTTCTCCTGACAATCGCCCTTTTCCTTCTGGGTTCATTACGTCCCAAAATAATGAGTGGTTATAAAACCCTCCTCCATTATTTCTAACCGCTCCGTTACTCATGTCTAGATTTACAAAAATATCTTCAATTGATTTCCCTTCCAGTTCTGTCCCTTCAACAGCTGCATTTAATTTTGTTGTATAACCATTGTGATGTTTTGAATGGTGAATTTCCATTGTTCGTGCATCTATATAGGGTTCTAGAGCATCATATGCATATTTTAATTTCGGTAATTCGAAAGCCATAATATTTTGTTTTTATATTAATATTTATTTTCAAATCAAATTTACAATAAAGCTTTAAAATTTACCTTAATATGTTATTAAGTTTACTTATTTTGGTATAAAATTTTTCTTTATTGAGTTTTCATTCTTTCAACATATATGATGCTTCTGCAGGAAGTGGTAAAACATTCGCCCTTGTAAAAGAATATTTAAAAATTCTTTTTAGTTCAAACAAAAAAGAAGCTTATAAATATATTCTTGCCATTACATTTACTAACAAAGCTGTTGGCGAAATGAAGGAACGCATTATTGATACACTAAAAACCTTTGCCAACAAAAATATTTTAGAATCTCCAAGTTCAATGTTTGAAATGATTTATGAGGAACTATCATTACAACCAAATGTTGTGCACAATAAATCCAAAATACTTTTACATAATATTGCTCATAATTATGCTGCTTTTGATGTTTCTACAATTGACAAATTTACTCAGAAACTCATTAGAACATTTGCTTACGATTTAAATCTTTCGATGAATTTTGAAGTAGAGTTGGATACAGAAACTATATTAAATGAAGCTGTAGATAGACTCATTGCAAAAGCTGGGATAAACAAAAATCTTACCGAAATTCTAATAGCTTTTGCTTTTGAAAAAGCAGATGAAGACAAGAGCTGGGATATTTCTTTAGATTTTTATAACATCGCAAAACTACTAATCAATGAAAATGATTTGCCTTTTATTGAAGCTCTAAAAGAAAAGTCTTTAGACGATTTTAAAGCTCTAAAATCTAGTGTAAAAGAAAAAATTACTGCTTTAGAAACTACAATAGTTGAAGAATCGGATAATGTGCTAACCTTAATTAGCGAGTGTGGTTTAGAGCATAATGATTTCTCGAGAAGTTCTCTGCCTAAACACTTTCAGAATTTATCTAATAAGCGATTTGATATTAAATATGATGCTAATTGGCAAATCGGTTTAATTAATAATGAATCGCTGTATCCAAATAGAGTTACACAAGAAATAGCTTCAGTAATTACCGATATACAACCCCAATTAATTTTAGCTTTTAACAAAACAAAACAAGACGTCTTTCGTCTAAAGTTTCTTAAAAATTTTTATAAAAATATAACGCCTTTATCGGTTTTAAACTTAATAAACAAAGAGCTAGATACTTTAAAGGAAGAGCAAAATATCCTGTTAATTTCTGAATTTAATACAATTATTAGTAATCAAATCAAACACCAACCTTCTCCATTTATTTATGAACGCATCGGTGAAAAATTTCGACATTATTTTATAGATGAGTTTCAAGACACTTCTGTTATGCAATGGGAGAATTTAATTCCGTTATTACAAAATTCTTTGTCAAGCGAAAATGGTAGTGCAATGCTCGTTGGTGATGCTAAACAAGCTATTTACCGTTGGCGTGGTGGAAAAGCAGAACAGTTTATTGGTTTATGCAATTCTGATAATCCTTTTTTTGTTGAAAAAAACAAATCCCATTTGCCTACAAATTACAGGAGTTATAAGGCTGTTGTTGATTTTAACAATGCTTTTTTCGACCATCTTTCCTCCTTTATATTCAGTAAAAAAGAATATGAAACCCTTTATAGTAAAAGTCATCAAAATGCATCTATTAACAATCAAGGCTATGTGAGTTTGAGGTTTTTAGATATTGATAAAAATGATAATCGTGATGAAATTTATACAGAAACCGTTGTTAAAACCATTGAAAACTGTATAACTAATGGATTTCAGCTTAAAGATATTTGTGTTTTAGTACGGAAGAAAAAAGAAGGCATCGCAATAGCAAATCACCTAAGTAACATAGGTATTGATATTGTTTCGTCTGAAACATTATTACTCCACACATCGCCAGAAGTAAACTTTATAAGCAATATGCTAAAGTTTATTCTTGAACCACAAAATAGTATGGCAAAAATTGAAGTTTTAAACTTTTTGGCAGACTATAAATTTAATATTACAGAAAAGCATTCCTTTTTAAAAGCTTTTATTAATCTTGACGTTTCACAATTTTTTAAAGCTCTTAAAGAATACGGAATATCGTTTAGATATCAAGATGTTTTACAACTCCCCATATATGAAGCCGTAGAGACTATTATTAATTGTTTTAATCTGGTGAAAACTTCTAACGCTTATGTACAGTTTTATCTTGATTTTGTATTAGACTATTCACATAAAAATCATTCAGGTTTATCTCAATTTATTGATTACTATGACACCAAAAAGGAAACTTTAAGCATTGTTTCCCCTCAAGGAAAAAATGCCGTACAAATTATGACTATTCACAAGTCTAAGGGATTGGAGTTTCCTGTTGTAATTTTTCCATACGCAGATTTAAATATTTACAAAGAAATAAACCCCAAAGAATG
>JAADHG010000041.1 GCA_013151975.1 Chlorobiota bacterium
GCCATTAACCATAATAATACAGAAATAACACCAATACCAAGAAATTCACTTGTAGGTTTTGCTAGGTTAGTTCTGTTGAGTAAACTATTTGAGAATTTAAAAAAGCGGTTTGTAGAATCTTGAAATTTTGAATTAAATTTTTTCTCATTATTGAACCCTTTTATTACTTTTAATCCGCTTAATGTTTCTTCTAATAAGGATAAAAAATGCCCTTGCTCTTTTTGTACTTTATCAGATTTTCGTTTTAAACTTTTCCCGATTAAAGAAATGATAGATCCAGAAATCGGAATAAAAATAAACACAAAAATTGTCAGTTTTACACTTATGGTAAGCATAAAAATAATAGTAAATATAATGGTTAATGGCTCTCTAAAAAGTAATTCTAAAATAGATAAAAACGAGTGTTGAATTTCTAAAACATCAGTTCCTAAACGTGCCATAATATCTCCTTTTCGTTTTTCTGAAAAGAATGATAATGGTAGTTCTACTATTTTTTCGTACAGCTCGTTTCTAATGTCTCTGAGTACACCATTTCTAAGAAAAGTAATGAAATACATCGCCAAATAATTGAATACATTTTTTAGAAAGAATACAATAACAACTAGTGAAATAATTGCTATAAGTGCTTTTGATGGGTCATTATCAGCAAAACTTGTGACTTTGTAATTGAGATAGTCATTAAAGAAAGTACCAAACTCAGTAAATCCTTGATAAGTTGGTTCAGAAATAACTTGCTCTGTATTTTTATCAAATAATACTTTTAATAAAGGCATTAAAACCATAAAGGATAAGCCAGAGAATAGTGCATAAAAAATATTTGAAATAATATTTAATATCGCATAACCTTTGTATGGTTTGGCGAATCGTAATATTTGTTTAAAGTAATTCATTAATTAAGGTTCATGTCTTTAATTATGGCCTCTATTTTGGCTTCAAGTTTCTTTTCAGTAGCTATAAAATCTTCTTCAGAAGCTAACGGCATATTTACGCTAATATAGAACTTAATTTTTGGTTCGGTACCACTAGGCCTTAGTGCAATCTTGCTTCCGTCTTCTGTATGGTATATCAACACATTAGATTTTGGAATATCTATAGTTTCTATGCTTCCAGAAATTAAATTCTTAGTAATTGAGAGTTGATAATCTTCTATACATATTACTTTAGAACCATTTACTTCTGTTAACGGGTTTTCACGAGCATCTATCATCATTTGCTTAATTTCTTCAGCACCTTCAATACCTTTTTTTGTTATTGAAATAAGGTGTTCTTTGTAAAATCCATGTGTTATATACAATTGAATCAGCTCTTTGTAAAATGAACTTCCTTTTGCCTTGGCTTGTGCTGCAATTTCGCAAGCTAATAGTGTTGCTGTAACAGCATCTTTATCTCTTACAAAATCACCTACCATGAATCCAAAACTTTCTTCGCCACCACCAATAAAATCCAACTCTGGGAAATCTTTAATCATTTTGGCTATCCACTTAAAACCTGTTAAGCCAATTTTGCATTCTACATTATAATGAGCGGCTAAGTCTATCATCATTGGTGTGGAAACAATGGTAGAGCCAATAAATTCTTTGCCTCTAATTTTATCTTGTTTTTGCCATTGCTTTAATAAGAAATTGGTCATCATAACCATAGTTTGATTTCCGTTTAATAAAACAAGGTTGTTTTCTAAATTACGCACAGCAATTCCAACACGATCGCTATCAGGATCTGTACCAATAACAATATCGCCATCTACTTCTTGTGCTAATTCTAACGCCATTTTTAGTGCTTCTGGCTCTTCAGGATTTGGTGACTTTACAGTAGGAAAATCGCCATTAGGTACTTCTTGTGCTTTCACAATGTGTACATTGTTGTATCCAGCGCGTTTTAAAGTTTCAGGAATTATAGTTATTGATGTGCCATGTAATGATGTAAAAACAACATTCAAATTGTTTTTGGCTTCAGCATTTGTATTAAAACTTCCATTCTTTATAGAGGCATTTATAAAGACGTTATCTATATCTTTACCTATATGATGTATAAGATTTGAATTTGCATCAAATTTAACTTCAGAGAAATCTAAGGCATTTATTTCGGAAATAATATTGGCATCTTGTGGTGGTACAATTTGACCGCCATCTTGCCAATATACCTTATAACCATTATATTCGGGAGGGTTATGAGATGCTGTTAAAACAATGCCGCAATGACAGTTTAAATGCTTTAAAGTGAAAGATAATTCAGGTGTAGGTCTTAAATCTTCAAACAAATACACTTCAATATGGTTGGCTGAAAAAACATTAGCTACAATTTTAGCAAATGCTTTGCTATTATGTCTACAATCAAAAGCAATTGCAGCTTTAAGTTTCTCGTTAGGAAATACTTTTTTTAAATAGTTGCTTAAGCCTTGCGTATTTTTTCCGAGTGTATATTTATTGATGCGATTTGTACCAACTCCCATTATACCTCGCATTCCTCCAGTGCCAAACTCTAAATTTTTGTAAAAACTTTCGTTGAGTTCTTGAGGGTTTGAGGCGATTAGTGCTTTTACTTTTTGTTGAGTATTGATGTCAAAGGTTGAAGTTAACCATGAGTTTGCTCTGTCTAAAATTTTAGAATCTATATTTATCATGAATAAAATAATTATGAGGCAAAAATAATGAAATAACTAAGCCGTTTAGTTATAAATTTTAAAACTCTAAAGATTTAGTTTTTTCTTAATAGTATATCTGTTTTTATCTTTTTTTGAGCGCAAAATAATTTCTCCCAAGAACCCTGCAACAAAAAACTGACTACCAATAATCATTGTAGTTAGGCTAATATAAAACTGAGGGCGCTGTGTAATAAGTCGTCCGGTAGGATTCACAAAGATTTTATCAATTCCTAGATATAATGCGAAGACAAAACCTATAAAAAGCATCAAAGCGCCAAGAGCACCAAAAAAGTGCATAGGACGTTTACCAAAACGCGATATAAACCAAATCGTAATTAAATCTAAAAACCCATTTATAAAGCGTTCCATACCAAATTTTGTTTTTCCATATTTTCGCGCTTGGTGTTGCACTACTTTTTCTCCTATTTTTACAAAGCCTTCATTTTTAGCTAATACAGGAATATACCGATGCATTTCACCGTATACATTAATACTTTTTACTACATCTTTACTATAGGCTTTTAGGCCACAATTAAAATCGTGTAATTTAACACCTGATGTTTTTCTGGCTGCCCAATTAAATAATTTGGAAGGTAAGTTTTTTGTAATAACAGAATCGTATCGCTTCTTTTTCCAGCCAGAGACCAAATCTAATTGGTCATTAACTATCATGTTATATAGTTCTGGAATCTCTTCTGGGTTGTCCTGTAAATCAGCATCCATAGTAATAATTACATCACCTTTGGTTTTTTTAAAACCGGCATGTAATGCTTGAGATTTTCCGTAGTTTTTAAAAAAACGAATACCTTTTACATTACTATCTTTTGTAACTAAGGCTTCAATAGTTTGCCATGAGTTGTCTGTGCTACCATCATCAATAAAAATGATTTCATAAGAAAAATGATTGGATTGCATAACTTTTGCAATCCAATCGTGTAACTCGTTTAATGAGTCTTGTTCGTTAAGTAGTGGTATTACTACTGATATGTTCATTTTAAATAAGTTCTATATTCTTTTTCAAAAGTAAAGAATTTATTTAAGCATCAGGATTAGTTTTCTTCATTATTGCAGCAACTATAAGACCAATGATACTTTGAAACAATAATCCCCAAGCTAATGATTTTAATAAATTAAGAATTCCATATTGATTTTGACTTTCAATTTTTTCAACAGCTTCAGCAATTGCTTCAGCAGGAGTATTGAATCCTTCTAACATTGCAATCATAGTCTCCACAGTTTTTTCTTTGATAACTTCAGCTGCTTCTGGATCAATAAAATTGAATAAAATAGCACTCACAGCTGTGCTTATTGCAATACCAACAGCAACAGTAATAAAATATGAAGAAAATGCCTGTTTAAAACTAAGAAAACCTTCAAAAAGACTTTTAGACTTAGCAGTTGAAACAATTCCAAATCCAACAATAACAATTAGTAATACAATTCCAATCCACATATTAACCATTAAGCTAATATCAACTGCGTAAATTGCAATTGTAATTAATGATAATAGTCCTCCAAGATACAAACCATAATTTATAGCGCTTGACTTAATTGATTGTTCCATAATATTTATTTTTTAGTTGTTAATGCTAGTTAGTAAACAAATATACTAAAACGTTACACTTTAATTCCCACGAAAGTGGGAATCTCATAAATTGTTACCTAAAACATTGTTCACGAAAGCGAGAATCTCATGAATTGAAACCAAATGAATATGTAATCAGTAAAATTTACATTCAAAAAAATAAATAAAATGTTGTTATTTTGTAAAAAATACTTAAATTTGCACCTCGAAAAAAGAAACGATTTTAAAGTTTAAGTGATGAAAAAAGGAATACATCCAGAAAATTATAGATTAGTAGCATTTAAAGACATGTCAAATAACGATGTGTTTTTAACAAAATCTACAGCAAGTACTAGTGAAACTATTGATGTAGATGGTGTTGAGTATCCACTTGTTAAAATGGAAATTTCAAGAACATCTCATCCTTTC
>JAADHG010000112.1 GCA_013151975.1 Chlorobiota bacterium
TCTTTATATATGCCTTAACGCTAATAATATCGTTACTTTTTTTATAGTTAAGGTCTAAATTTTGTGTTTTTGGATTAATACTAATAGGATCAACCTTTTTAATAACAACCTCAGTTTTAATAATAGTATCAGTCTTTACTATTTCAGGATCGTTTTGCGCAGTTGCGAAAAAGGGAACGATTAAAAATGCTATAAGAGTTACTACTTTGTTCATGATTTGGGTTTGTTTCTACTACAAAGAAAGAACACAATAGTAATAGGTGACTTAAAAATTTGATTAAATGCAAAGAAATCTAGTTTATATGAAGAATTCTGTATAAAAAATCGACGAAAAACACATTCACTGCGATTTCCGCAAAGATTAGGTCTGCTTTTTATAGATTAAATGTGTATTTAATCTATTGTAATTAAGGGTTTATAATGATGGGATTAGCTTTTTTTAATATAATGGTTTGAAGGAATATTTATAGTATTGCCGTCTTGATATTTGGTCATACTAAATCCCTTATGAATAGCATAATAACCAGTTTCTCCTTGTTTATTTACAGCAATGTAACCTACTTGAAAATTTTTATAGTTGCTGTTTGGTTTACTCACAATACGTTTTATGGCTTCTTCACAAGCTTCTTGCGGTGATTTGCCTTGACGCATCAATTCTACAATTAAGAAACTGCCAACCGTTTTAACCACTTCTTCGCCTAATCCAGTTGCAACAGCCGCTCCAATTTCGTTATCTACAAATAACCCAGAGCCTATAATGGGTGAGTCGCCAACACGTCCTGCCATTTTATAAGCTAAACCACTAGTAGTGCATCCTCCTGAAATATCTCCGTTTTTATCAATAGCCAACATGCCAATAGTATCATGATTTTCAATATTAATGATGGGTTTGTACTCGCTTTTTACAGCCCATGCTTCCCACGCTTTTTTAGAAGCTTCAGTTAATAAATTCTCTTTAGTAAATCCTTGTTCATACGCAAATTGTTCGGCCCCTTTTCCAGCGAGGATTACATGAGGTGTTTCTTCCATAACTTTTCGTGCTACTGAAATAGCATGGGTGACATTCTCCATATACACTACAGAACCACAGTTCCCATGGTTATCCATAACACTAGCATCTAATGTTACATGACCATCACGATCGGGTAAACCACCTTTCCCCACCGTTTGATTTTTTTCGTCGGCTTCTTCAATCTTACAACCTTGCTCTATAGCATCTAAAGCAACTACGCCTTGTTCTAGAGCCTCACCAGCTGTGGTAGCAGCTCTTTTTACATTCCAAGTTCCAATAACCAATGGGAAAGATACTTTAGTGAGGGATGATTTATCTTCCGAAGTATTTTCTGTACAACTTGCCAATGTGCTTCCAACAACAATTCCAACTCCTGTTAGAGAGGCATTTTTAATAAAGTTTCTACGTTTCATAAATTATGTTTTTGTCTTTTCCTTTATTGAGGAAAGACTTTATTTAATTACTATTTTTTTTAGAATTGCGATACCCGAAATATAATATATATGTATAACACAAAATAATAAAAAACAAGGCAACTTTGAATCCTATCATATCAGTTAAATAGCCATATAAAGGCGGAATTAAAGCACCTCCTACAATAGCTGTACACAATAACCCTGAACCTTTAGGTTTTAGATCTCCTAATCCATCAATAGATAGGGTAAAGATTGTTGGGAACATAATAGAATTGAATAAGCCAACGGCTAAAATGCTCCACATACTTACCAATCCTGTAGTGCTAATAGAAATTAAAATTAGTGTTATTGCAGTTGTAGCAAAAATGCCCAATACTTTTCCAGGTTTTATAATTCTAGTTAAATACGAACCAATAAAACGACCTATCATGGCACCAGACCAGTAAAATGTTACAAATACGCCAACAATGGCCTTGTCATCGTTGTCTGTTAGTCCTGAATTTAAAATACCTTCGGCTATTGATTTCATAAAACGATGGTCTTTGACCACATTTACCAAGTTCATATCCAAAAAATAGTTTACCAGATAACTTCCAATAGCAACTTCGGCACCTACATAAAAGAAAATCCCTAGGACACCTAACATTAGATTTTTGTTTTTAAAAGCTTCGGCATAAGTTCCTGTAGATTTTTCACTCATCATTTTTGGAAGTTTAGCAAACAAGAATATAATAGCTATTAGACCAATAAATAATGCCAATCCTAAAAAGGGAGTTTGTACTGCAGAAGCTTCAGAGGCCAAATAGGTTTCTTTTGCAGTTTTAGTAAGCGACGCAATTTCATCTTCAGTTTTAATGGTATCACTTAAAATAAATAAGGCACCAACCGCAGGCGCAATGGCTGTTCCCAGAGAGTTGAATGCTTGTGATAAGTTTAAACGACTTGAAGCACCATCTTCATTTCCTAGTACTGCGACAAAAGGATTTGCTGCAACTTGTAAAATGGTCATCCCTCCAGCTAAAATGAAATATGCGAGCATGAATATACCAAATACACGATAGGAAGCTGCTGGGTAAAATAGCAAGCAACCCGTTGCCATTGTTAATAATCCTAATATGATGCCTTTTTTATAGCCAATTTTTGAGAGGATATAACTGGCAGGAATGGAGAGTAAAAAATAAGCACCAAAAAACGCAAATTGTACTAATCCTGCCTGAAAGTAAGTGAGTGTAAATAACTCCCGCAGACGTGGAATTAAAGAATCTACCAAAACAGTAATAAAACCCCAAAGGAAAAATAAGACGGTTAGTAGAATGAATGAGCTTCTGTATGATTTTTGTTGATTCATGTTTGTTTTTATCATTCTTGCGAAGGCAGGAATTCAGTTAAGTTTAATTAAGGTTTAATTTATAAGATTCCTGTCTTCGCAGGAATGACACTAATTTATAATTATTTCATCTACAAATAACCAACTTCTACCATCATGTTCATAACCTAAATGCCACTTTGGAAGAACGCCTAATTTCTTGGCAATAATCTTAACAAAACGATAATTAGTTGCTGCTTGTTTAAAAGATATTTTTTTTATTTCAACATTTTCTGATGGCTTTGTTGCGTCTATTGTTTGCTTTCCAATAGACTTGAAATTAATGCCATCACTAGAGACTAAACACTCTACTTGAGTAGGGTAAAAAATCCAAGAACGTTGGTCTTGTAAAAAGTTTACGGCAATAGATTTTATTGGTTTTTCTTTTCCTAAATCAACAACAGCAATAACATCTTCATTAAAATACCCTTGCCAAGTGCCTGTTCTAAAATCTTGAGCGCCAATAATCCCGTCAATTAAAGCATCATTCCCTCCAGCGTTGTATTGGTTTGCATATTCGGTTTCTAAAGTAATGCTAAGATTTGGATCTATTTTATAAAAATGAGTAGTAATCGTTGCACTTTTGGTTTCATTCTTTTCAGAGTAAACACTAAGTGATATTGGCTCTGAAATAGTGAATGGTTTATGGTAGAGTTTAAATTTTGAGTTATTTATAGCATAATATATATTGGCTTTATCATCTACATTTTCTAATACAACTTCTGTACTTCCTTTAAAAGCTACATCACCTTTCGCTATAAACGGAGCAGGGACAATTAAATGTTCAGTAATTTCTGTTTTTGGCTCTTGTCCTTCTTTACTTCCCCAATCTGATGGACGATTAGTCATTTGAAATTCTAAAGTGCCACCATTTATTATTTCACTGTGCTTTAAATAGGTTCTGTTTAATGGTTTACCGTTTAATACTACATTTTCTATATAGCTATTTTCATCACTAATATTGTGGGCGACTATAGTAAAATGATTTCCATTTTCTAGATTAATAGTAGCCTTATTAAACAACGGGGTTCCAATTATATAGGTGTTAGATGCTGGAGTTACGGGATAAAATCCCATGGCGCTCAATACAAACCACGCACTCATTTGTCCACAATCTTCATTTCCGGAAATACCATCAGGAGCGTTATGATACATTTCGGTTAAAATTTGATGTACTTTTTCTTGTGTTTTAAAAGGTTTATTCACAAAATTGTATAAATATGCCATATGATGACTGGGTTCGTTGCCATGCGCATATTGACCAATTAAGCCAGTAATATCAGCTTGATTTCGTCCAGATGTTTCGGCTTGAGCAACAAATAGTTTGTCCAGATTTGCTTCCAGTTTATCCTTGCCACCAAGGAGCTTAATAAATCCTGATATATCTTGAGGCACATAAAAGCTATACTGCCATGAGTTGGCTTCGGTATAATTAAAATTTACTTCGTATGGATCAAATGGAGCAAACCATGTATTGCGAAAACGTCCTCTCATAAATTGTGTTTCGGGATCGTATATATTTTTATAATATTGAGCTCTTTCAGAATAGGTTTTATAATCTTCAGTTTTCCCCAAGGCCTTTGCCATTTGTGCGATAGTCCAATCATCATAGGCATACTCTAAGGTTTTAGACACCGATTCACTTTCAGTTTCTACGGGAATATATCCGAGCTTTTTATAGGATTCTAAACCGAGTTTATCTTGTGAAGCACTATGTTTCATAGCCTCAAACGCCTTGTTTACATCATAATTTTTAATGCCTTTTAAATACGCATCAGCAATTACAGGAACAGCATGGTAGCCAATCATACAGCCCGTATAACAGCCCGATAAATC
>JAADHG010000127.1 GCA_013151975.1 Chlorobiota bacterium
ATTTCACGCCTTTAATAAGTTAAAAAATCACTTCTAGTATACTATTATATTTTTTAAATTTTAAGGCAATAAAAAAATAGTCAAAATCTATTTTAAGGTTATTTAGAAGCATTTTAAGCCACTTTATAGTAATTAACAAATGTTGATAATTATAATTTTTAGCTATAAAAATACTTCCAAATAGGAAGTGAATACTGTATCTTTGTAAGTGTTGAATAATGATGTATCACATCATTATTTTTTTGAAAATAATTTAGAAATAACAAAATAAAACATATGAGCGAAGAACCACAAAAAGGAAATTACGGAGCCGATAGTATTCAGGCATTAGAAGGTATGGAACATGTACGTATGCGTCCATCAATGTATATTGGAGATGTTGGTACAAGAGGTTTACATCATTTAGTGTATGAAGTTGTAGATAACTCTATTGATGAGGCAATGGCAGGACATTGTGATCGTATTGATGTAATTATTAACGAAGACAATTCCATAACAACTGAAGATAATGGACGTGGTATTCCAGTAGATTTGCACAAAAAAGAAGGTGTTTCTGCTTTAGAAGTGGTAATGACCAAAATTGGTGCAGGAGGAAAGTTTGATAAAGATTCTTATAAAGTTTCTGGAGGACTTCATGGTGTAGGTGTAAGTGTGGTTAATGCGTTGTCTAACCATTTAAAAGCGACCGTTTATAGAGATGGTAAAATTTGGGAGCAAGAATATGAAAAAGGTAAAGTCATGTATCCTGTTAAAGCCGTTGGCGAATCGGATAAAAGAGGGACTATTGTTACTTTTAAACCAGACCCTTCAGTTTTTATACACACTTTAGAATATAGTTATGATACTTTAGCAAGTCGTTTGCGTGAACTATCGTATCTCAATAAAGGAATTACAATTACTTTAACAGATAAGCGACATAAAAACGATGATGATGAATTTGAAAATGAAACATTTTATTCAGATGAAGGACTTTCAGAATTTATTAGATATTTAGATGCAACTCGTGATCCTTTAATGAAAGATGTAATTGCTTTTGAAGGTGAAAAAAATGGCGTTCCTGTTGAGGTTGCCATGATTTATAATACGTCGTATGCCGAAAATTTACACTCGTATGTAAATAATATTAATACACATGAAGGCGGAACGCATCTTTCAGGATTTAGACGAGGATTAACACATACCTTAAAAAAGTTTGCCGATAATTCTGGTATGTTAGATAAACTAAAATTTGATATTGCAGGAGACGATTTTAGAGAAGGACTAACTGCAATTATTTCGGTAAAAGTAGCTGAGCCTCAATTTGAAGGGCAAACAAAAACCAAATTAGGAAACAGAGAAGTATCTGCATCTGTAAGTCAGGCAGTTTCTGAAATGTTAACCGATTATCTTGAAGAACATCCAGACGATGCCAAAACTATTGTACAAAAAGTAATTTTGGCAGCACAAGCACGTAATGCAGCACAAAAAGCGCGTGAAATGGTGCAAAGAAAAACAGTAATGAGTATTGGTGGTTTACCAGGAAAATTAAGTGATTGTTCCGAACAAGATCCTGCAAAATGTGAAGTATTCCTTGTTGAGGGAGATTCGGCAGGTGGAACTGCAAAACAAGGTCGTGACCGATTGTTTCAAGCCATTTTACCATTAAGAGGGAAGATTCTTAATGTTGAAAAGGCAATGCAGCATAAAGTGTTTGAAAATGAAGAAATAAGAAATATTTTTACAGCACTTGGTGTAACAATAGGTACCGAAGAAGATAGTAAAGCATTAAATATTTCAAAACTACGTTATCATAAAGTAGTGATTATGTGTGATGCCGATATTGATGGAAGCCACATTGCTACATTAATATTAACATTCTTCTTTAGATACATGAAAGAACTTATAGAAAATGGTCATATATACATTGCAACACCACCTTTATATTTAGTAAAACGAGGAGCCAAAAAGCAATATGCTTGGAGTGATGATGAGCGTGATGAAATTGTAGCCAACTTTGGAGATGGATCTAAAATACAACGTTATAAAGGTCTTGGAGAAATGAATGCAGTTCAATTATGGGATACAACCATGAATCCAGAATTTAGAACGCTTCGTAAAGTTATGATTGAAAATGGAACTGAAGCCGATCGTATTTTTTCAATGTTAATGGGAGACGATGTGCCACCACGTAGAGAGTTTATTGAGAAAAATGCTATTTATGCAAATATAGACGCATAATATGTTTGTTGAAACCTTGTACTGAGCGTAGTCGAAGCGTGGTTCAGTATCTCTCATTCTATGATTAGTAAATATTACAACTTTTAAAATTGTTATAAAACAGCAGGATTTACTAAAATTAATACTGCTGTTTTTTATTTCAAAAAAGAATATATTATCGATTAAACGTAAATTTTTATCGATTAATGGTTGTTTTTTGAAAACTTTTTCTATTTTTGTACTAACCCAAATTTACAAACAGATGAAAAAGATTATAGTAGTATTCCTGTTACTTACAGCAACTCAAGTATCTAAAGCACAAGAATTAGAGAGTATTCTAATTGCAGCTGAAGATGCTAGTAAACTTACCGAAGGTTATATAAATCCTGCAATGAAAGGATTAATGTATAGCATGAATGGTGGTTGGTTCTCCACCGCAAAAACACACAAAAAATTAGGATTTGATATTACAATAAATGCAAGTGCATCGTTTGTTCCAACTGCTAATCAAATATTTGCATTTATTCCAAGTGATTATTCATTTTTATCACTGCCTAATGGAGAAACATCTTTACCAACGGTAATGAGTGAAAACTCAGCCGAAACTATGGTTGATGTATCTGTTCCTGTTGGAGATGGTACTTTTAAAGTAGCAAGTTTTAATATGCCAGGAGGAATCACTAACGATTTACCTATAAATGCTGTGCCTACACCAATGGTACAAGTTGGAGTTGGTCTCCCTTTTAGAACTGATATAAAAGTAAGATATGTACCTACTGTAAATTTTGATAACTCTGTAGAAGCTAATCTTATTGGATTAGGATTACAACATGATTTAACACAATATTTAGGGCCAATAGACAAATTACCATTAAGTGTCTCAATTTTGGCAGCATTTACTAATATGGATGTCACTTATTTTATTGAAGACACTAATACAACTGATGGTGTATCTGTTACAAATGGTACTGCAGCATTTAAATTAAATACTTGGACAGTACAGGCAATAGCCTCTTTAGATTTTAAGATTATCACTTTTTATGGGAGTTTAGGATACAATAACGGAAGCTCGTCTATAAAATTAAAAGGGGATTATAATCTAACTTATGATTTACAAGATGGTAGCGGAAATATTATAGGTACAGTTAATGAATTAATAAGTGATCCTATTAATTTAAATTTTGATGCCAATGGAACAAGAGCAACAATAGGTGCTCGACTAAACTTAGCATTTTTTAAAATATTTGCTGATTTTACAGTTCAAGAATACAATACAGCTACTGCCGGAATTGCTTTTAGTTTTAGATAAAAATTAAAAGAAATATAAAGTAAAGAAAGCGTAAGATTTAATCTTACGCTTTCTTTATTTAGACCATAATTATACTTAATTTTGTAGTCTTAAAATCAACACAATTTAAATATATATAAAATGAAAATAACAGTAGTAGGAGCAGGGGCTGTAGGCGCAAGTTGTGCAGAATATATAGCTATTAAAAATTTTGCTTCAGAGGTTGTTATATTAGACATTAAAGAAGGCTATGCCGAAGGGAAAGCAATGGATTTAATGCAAACAGCTTCACTCAATGGTTTTGACACCAAAATCACTGGAACCACAGGAGATTATTCTAAAACGGCAAATAGTAATATTTGTGTTATCACTTCTGGTATTCCTCGTAAACCTGGAATGACTCGTGAAGAGTTAATTGGAATTAATGCTGGCATTGTAAAAACTGTGTCTTCAAGTTTAATCGAGCATTCTCCAAATACTATTCTTATTGTGGTGAGCAATCCTATGGATACGATGACTTATTTAGTACACAAAACTACAGGCTTACCAAAGAATAGAATTATTGGAATGGGTGGGGCTTTAGATTCTGCACGTTTTAAATATAGATTAGCTGAAGCTTTAGATGCTCCAATTAGTGACGTAGATGGAATGGTAATTGGTGGGCATAGTGATAAAGGTATGGTGCCTTTAACATCTCATGCAACTAGAAATAGTTTAAAAGTGTCTGAATTTTTATCAGAAGAACGTTTAAATCAAGTTAAAGAAGATACTAAAGTAGGAGGAGCAACACTTACTAAATTATTAGGAACTTCTGCTTGGTATGCACCTGGAGCTGCAGTAAGCGGATTGGTACAAGCTATTGCTTGCGACCAAAAGAAAATGTTTCCATGCTCTACATTATTAGATGGAGAATATGGTTTGAATGATTTATGTATCGGAGTGCCTGTAATTTTAGGTAAAAATGGTATTGAAAGTATCGTAGAAATAGAATTAAGCAGTGCTGAAAAAGCCCATATGCAAGAAAGTGCTGAAGGTGTTAAAAAAACAAATGGTTTATTAGAATTATAATACCGTTACATTAAATAAAAAAACCAGCCATATGGCTGGTTTTTTTATGCATTTATATTTTAGTTAGTGGTTAAGATAATCCAGAAATAACACCATTATTATCTATAGACATACCTTCAGAAGCTGGAATGGCAGGTAGCCCAGGCATACGCATCATTTTTCCAAGAATAGGAATAATAAACTGCGCTCCAGCTGCAATCTCAATCTCTCTAACAGTAACCTTAAACCCAGTTGGTCTTCCAATTAATTTATCATCATCTGAAAACGATTTTTGTGTTTTTGCCATACAAATTGCAAAATCATTAAAGCCTAAACGATCAATACGACGTAAATTTAATTCTGCTTTTTTATCATAAACCACACCATCAGCACCATAAATTTCTCTGGCAATAGTTTCTATCTTTTCCTTTACAGGGCTCTTCCAATCGTATAGTGGTTTAAACTGAGTAGCTTTGTGTTCAACTACATTTACAACAGCTTCAGCGAGGGTTTTAGTGCCTTCACCACCTTTTGCCCAACCTTCAGAGAGTACTGCTTGCACACCTAAATTTTCGCAAGCTGCTTTCACAAAATTAATTTCTTCGTTAGAGTCAGAAATAAAAGCATTGATAGCAACAACAGGTTCAATATTAAACTTTCTAATATTTTCAATGTGCTTTTCTAAATTTGCAAAACCAGTTTTCACGGCTTCTAAATTAGGTGTATTGTAACCTTCTTTTTGAACACCTCCATGATGGCGAAGTGCTCTAATAGTTGCAACAAGTACTACGGCTTTAGGATTCAATCCTGCATAAGCCGATTTAATATTCAAGAATTTCTCTGCACCCAAATCAGCACCAAAACCAGCTTCGGTTACTACATAATTAGATAGTGACAAGCCCATTTTTGTTGCAATAATAGTATTTGTGCCTTGTGCAATATTTGCAAAAGGACCACCATGAATAATGGCAGGATTCTCCTCGAGAGTTTGCACCAAATTAGGTTTTATGGCGTCTTTTAATAAAATTGCCATAGCATTTTCTGCTTTTAAATCTCTTGCAAATATTGGTGCTTTATCAAAAGTAAATCCTATAAAAATATCTCCGAGACGTTGTTTTAAGTCTTCAAAATCTTTAGCCATGCATAAAATAGCCATTACTTCAGAAGCAGGTGTAATATTAAAACCATCTTCACGTGGAATACCATTTGCAGTACCACCTAAACCAATAGTGATTTGGCGTAATGCTCTATCGTTCATGTCAATAACACGTTTCCATAAAATAGTACGTGGGTCAATATTTAGATTTTGGGTTTTACTTTGAATATTATTGTCAATCAAAGCCGATAATAAATTGTTGGCCTTTTCAATAGCATTGAAATCTCCTGTAAAATGCAAATTAATATCTTCCATTGGTACTACTTGCGAATAACCACCACCAGCGGCTCCACCTTTAATTCCAAAAACAGGGCCTAAAGACGGTTCGCGTAATACTACAGTTGCTTGTTTGTTTATTTTGTTTAAGCCTTCAGTTAACCCAATGGAAACGGTTGTTTTTCCTTCACCAGCAGGTGTTGGCGTTAAGGCTGTAACAAGTATTAAATTGTTTTGTTTTATCTTTTGTTCATCAATTAAGTCAAGCGGAAGTTTTGCTTTGAATTTACCATACAACTCTAAATCATCTTCGGCGATGTTTAATTTTTTTGCAATAGTTTTAATGTGAGCAATATCATTAGCTTGAGCAATTTCAATATCAGATAAATGGGTCATTCTTAATTAGGTTTAAATTTTAGTGGCTAAATGTACTTAAATTACTTCTGAAAACCGTTAGTTACAAAGTTTTAGCAATTACAAAAGTAAAAGTGGATGTAAAAATAATTAAAATGACAACTATTAGTTTGAGGTTTAACAAATATTTTGTCGAACTTATGTTCTTTCTATCGGTAATCCTGTAAAAAAGTATTTTCTTTTTATATAAATATCCCAATTCTATTGTCAAATCTTAACGTAAATCATATATTTGCTCGTTTTTAAAATAGAATAGATTAAATTATTACATAATGCAAAATAAAGGATTAGTAAAGTTGTTTGCACTGTTATTTGGATTGGTAAGTATATACCAATTATCATTTACATTTAAAGCAAACCAGATTGATGCAGAGGCAAAGGAGTTTGCAATAAATAAAATTCCAGCTACTGATAGTGAGTACGATGCAAAGAGAAAGCTAGAAGAAGCAAGATACTTAGATTCTATTTCTAATGAAAAAGTATTTGATATTGGTATTGCTGATTATACTTATGATGAGGTAAAAGATAAAGCCATGAATCTTGGTCTTGACCTTAAAGGAGGTATAAATGTAATTCTTCAAATATCTGTAAAAGATATATTAAAGGGATTAGCAAACAATAGCAAAGATCCCGTTTTTAGAAAAGCACTAGACGATGCTGAAGAGATTCAAAAGAATAGCCAAAACACATATTTAGAAGATTTCTTTGTAGCATTTGATGCTATAAAAGGTGATACAAAATTAGCTTCTCCTGATATTTTTGCTAATAGAACTTTAAGTGAGGAGATTACTTTTGATATGACTGACGATCAGGTAAAGCCTATCTTAAAAAGAAAGATTGATGAGTCTATTGTTTCAGCTTTTGAAGTATTGCGTAAACGTATTGATAAGTTTGGTGTAACACAACCTAATATACAACGTTTAGGAAATTCTGGACGTATATTGGTAGAGTTACCTGGAGCTAAAGATATTGAGCGTGTTAAAGGATTATTACAAAGTACGGCACAATTAGAGTTTTGGGATGCCTATAAAGCTGAAGAGTTAGGCGGATTCTTAAATCAAGCTAACGAAACTTTAAAAGGACTTGTTAATGTAAAGCCTACAGCCGAAGCTGATGATGATGTTGAGTCTCAAGATTCTGAAGATAGTCAAATAGATGAGTTATTAGGAGAAACATCAACAGACTCAACAAGTGTAGATAATACATTAGGACCACTATTTGATTTAATACAAGCTCCTGGGCAACAAGGACAACCCGTTTTAGCAATGTTTAATGCTAAGGATAAGCAAACGGTTATGGAGTATTTGAATATGCCTGAGGTGAGAAGTCTATTGCCAGCAGAACAACGTTACGTGAAGTTTGCTTGGGGAATTCAAGAGAAAGGAAGTGAGCTTGTAGAATTATATGCTTTAAAAGGGAATAGAGATAACATACCAGAATTAAGTGGTGCAGTTATTGTAGATGCACGTCAATCGTATTCACCAAATAGTAAACCAACAGTTACTATGCAAATGAATAGTAAAGGGGCTAAAATTTGGGAAGCAATGACAGGAAGAGCTTTTACACAAGGAAGCCAGATTGCGATTGTTTTAGATGATATTGTATATTCAGCACCTGGTGTTACAACAGGCGCTATTTCAGGTGGGAACTCAGAAATATCAGGATCTTTCACATTAAATGAAGCTGTAGATTTAGCAAATGTATTACGTGCAGGTAAATTACCAGCATCAGCAGATATTGTTCAAGCAGACGAAGTTGGACCATCATTAGGTCAAGAAGCTATTGATAGTGGAATGAAATCATTCTTAATAGCTTTAGCGTTAGTTTTAATTTGGATGCTTTTTTATTATGGTAAAGCAGGTATCTATTCAGATATCGCTTTAATGTTAAACATACTCTTAATCTTTGGTATTTTATCTGGTTTGGGAGCCGTATTAACGCTTCCTGGAATTGCAGGTATTGTATTAACAATAGGTATTGCAGTTGACGCTAATGTACTTATTTATGAACGTATTCGTGAAGAACTAACTAAAGGTAAGGGGCAAAAAGAAGCTGTTAAAGATGGATTTAGTAATGCGTTATCTTCAATTTTAGATGCCAATATTACAACAGGATTAACGGCTTTAATTTTATTCATATTTGGTACAGGGCCAATTAAAGGATTTGCAACAACATTACTAATAGGTATTGTTACCTCATTATTTACAGCCATATTTATTTCGCGATTATTGATAGATTGGGATGCAAATAGAGGAGGAAAATTAAACTTTTCTACATCTATTACCAAAGGATTATTTAGAGGCATCAATATTGATTTCTTAAAAAAACGTAAAATAGCGTATGTAGTTTCAGGGCTTATTATTATTAGTGGTCTAACATCCTTATTTACAACTGGATTAGATCAAGGTATTGATTTTGTTGGAGGTAGAACATACCAAGTACGTTTTGCACAAGATGTAAATACTGAGGAAGTAAAGACTGCTGTACATGCTGTTTTTGAAAGTGCTGAGGTTAAAACTATTGGAGGTAATAACCAACTAAAAATATCTACAAAATATAAAGTTGATGATAATTCGGCTGAAGCCGATGAAGAAGTACAAAGTAAATTATTTGAGTCTTTAATACCATTCCTACCAGATGGTATAACTTATGATGAGTTTAAAGTGGGTTCTGGAAATAAAAAGATTGGTAAAATGTATTCTGGTAAAGTAAGTCCAACCATTGCCGATGATATTAAAAAATCATCAATTTGGGCAGTTTTAGGCTCGCTAGTAGTAGTATTCCTATATATCTTATTACGTTTTAAAAAATGGCAATTCTCCCTAGGAGCTGTAGTTGCTGTATTTCATGATGTGTTAATTGTGTTAGGAATATATTCTCTTACTTGGAGATATATGCCTTTTGATATGGAGATTGACCAAGCCTTTATAGCTGCAATTCTAACAGTTATTGGATATTCGTTAAATGATACTGTGGTAGTGTTTGATAGGATTAGAGAATTCCTTAACGAGCATACAAGTTGGGAATTTGGCAGAACGGTAAATTCTGCATTAAATACAACATTAAGTAGAACATTAAATACATCGCTCACTACATTAGTAGTATTATTAGCAATGTTTATTTTAGGTGCAGATTCGCTTAGAGACTTGTTATTTGCTTTAATAGTTGGTGTGGTTGTAGGAACCTATTCTTCGGTATTTATTGCAACACCAATAATGTATGATACCATCAGAAAGTTAGGAGATAAGATGGAAGATTAAAAATATTTTAAATATATATCTAAAACCTTTCTGTTTAAACAGAAAGGTTTTTTTGTTGAAAAAAATGTAACTTTCTAAAAAATATATTTCCCATGAGAGTATTATATGCCATTTTGTTTTTTGCGCTGTTAGGTTCGAGTTGTAAACAGAGTGTTAAAACAAACTTGCCAAAAGAAAATATTAAACTAAGACCAGTACACGATACTATAGGATTTGCACAATACAATTGGCAAATGGATTCTATCTATAAGAGGTTACAGATTAAGGACAGTTCAAATAATATGCAATGGAAAGCAGCTATTAGTCCACATGACGATTATAAATACGCGGGCAAATTATATTATGAATCTTTAAAAGGTATTAACGCACCTCATGTTATTTTAATAGGTGTTGCACATCGCGCACGAAATTTTGGTTTACAGGATAAGATTATTTTTGGAAGCTATACGCACTGGCAATCACCTTATGATACGTTAAAAGTATCTTCAATAAATATCGAGATTATGAAAAAGTTGCCTACTAAAGATTTTATGGTTCATGATAGTATGCAAGTTTTAGAACATTCTTTAGAAGCCATCATTCCGTTTTTACATAAAAAAAATCGCAATGTTGAAATAATTCCTATTCTTGTACCATATATCAATTATCAAACTATTGATAGAATTAGTAATGATTTATCCAAAGCTGTTAGCGAGATTTTAAAAGAAAAACATTGGGAATATGGTAAAGATCTAGCAATAGTAATTTCAAATGATGCTGTGCATTATGGAGATGATGAGTGGAGTGCAAATTTAGCACCTTTTGGTACTGATGAAGAAGGGACAAAAAAAGCAAGACAACAAGATTTGGAAATTATTAATACATGTTTAACTCAAGAGTTAAGCAATGATAAAATAAAAAAGTTTACAGAATATACTGTTGAAAAAGAGGATTATAAAGAATACAAGTGGGTTTGGTGTGGTCGGTACTCTGTGCCTTTTGGATTAGCATTTGCAAATAAACTTAATGTATTGGAAAACAATAAAGTTTTAACAGGCACATTTATAGACTATCAATCTAGTATAGACCATGAGTTGATTACTGTAGAAGATTTAGGAATGGGAACTACTGCCATTGCAACACAGCGACATTGGGTAGCTTATGCTAGTATAAAATATGAATAACTATTTTTTAACTTCTATAGTTTATAAAATACTACTAAAAGCTCTTTTTTATAGACAGTCTTCTATCCAAGAATGCGTCATTTTCCAAAGTGAATCTTTAAAACGTTCTCTAAAAAACCCGAAATGACCAATATTTGGGATAGATAATTCTTCAGAAATAATATGACGTCTATCTACTTTAGAGTTTACAAACTGATTTGCTAACCAATCTACAGCAGCTTTTGAAGCATATTCGTCTTTTGAAAAACTTAATGCAAGCATATTTTTGTTGAAGTTTTTAAACTCTAAATCTTCAAAATTAAATTCGCAAAGCATATAATCTTTATGAATTCCCCAACGTCTCCATTGATTAGCCATACGCTTTGGTAAGTTTTCAAACAGATGCATTTTTTTAGCAGGAAAATAACCAAATAAAGGTGTAAGTATTGGAATTAAAACAGTCCAAAATATTAGCATTTTAAAGCGCTCAAAACCTTTCCAATGTTTCCAATAACCACTTTGAGAAGCTACAGTAATAATAGCATTTACTAAGTTTATGTTTTTATTAAAAGCAATAATTTGTCCACCAATGCTATGAGTTATTAAGATAATTTCATGGCTTGGATATTGCGTTTTTGCGTAATCAATTATTGAAGCTTGATCATTTTCTCCCCAAGACGCTAAATTAATTTTGTTTTGTTTTAAATTTTTGATGCTTGAATCTGATTTTCCAATTCCTGAATAATCAAAAGTATAAACAGTATAACCTATTTCACTAAAATAAGAAGCAAACTGATAGTAATACTGTTGCAAAACTCCTGTTGCAGATGAGATAACTATACTTTTATGATTTGATAATTTAGGATAAAAAACAGATATTCCTAATTGATGTCCAAGAGGAGTTGAGATATGAAAACCTTTTGGATTACTCATTAAACTGTTTAAAATCTATTTTATCACCAACTGCAATAGACCATTGTTGTGATAACCCTCCATTAATTTCTAATACATATTTTGCAGGTACTCCTGAAGGTAATGCCGTTTCATCCAAAGGTTTTGCATTTTCCTTAATACTCACAATTACTTTGTCTTTGTCTAAATAAATAATGTCTAAAGGAATATAGGTATTCTTCATGTAAAATGCGCGCATTCTCATATCCGGAAAAATAAATAACATCGCTCTATTATTTGCCATAGATTTACGATGCATTAAGCCTGTTTGTGTTTCGTATTCATCATCAGCGATTTCAATATCAAATGTTGCAATTAAAGAATCGGAAGTAGATTTAAATAAACTGAGCTCACCTTCTTTTTTAAATTCAAAAACAATAGGTTTAACTTGTTTTTGTTCTTTTTTACAAGAGGTAATAATTAACAATAAAGAACTTAAGGCTAAAAATATAATTGATCTGACAAGGAGTTTATTCTTCATGCTACTAAGCAGCTTTAGGCTTGTAAACAAACATAAAATACAAGCCAATTAGTATAAAGGGAATACTAAGTACTTGCCCTGTATTTAATCCCATAATCCAATCTTCACGACCATCAACTTGTGCAATTTTAAACTGTTCTACAAAGAATCGAACAGTCATTAGTAATACTAAAAACAGACCAAACAAAAATCCCGATTGATTGCTTTTATCGGTTTTCCAATAAAAGAACCAAAGAATTAAGAACACAAATATATAGCCAAAAGCTTCATATAATTGACCTGGATGTCTTGGAAGGTTATCCATTTTTTTAAAGATAATTGCCCAAGGTAAAGAAGCATCAGCAGGCTTACCAATCATTTCAGAATTAAAGAAGTTGCCAATTCTAACAAAAACAGCACCAGAAGCCGCAGGAATAACTACACGGTCTAAAATCCAAATTACAGATTTTTTAAGTACTTTTTTATTGTATAAATACATAGAGATTATCATCCCAATGGCGGCACCATGACTTGCTAAACCACGAAAACCAGTAAATTCAAATCCGCCAGCAAACTTAAAAGGTAAAAAGATGCTTAATGGATCTTGTAAAATGAGTTCAGATTGGTAAAAAACCACATGACCAACACGTGCTCCAATCATAATTCCTAAAATAGAATATATAAATAAGGAGTCTAGCTTTTCTTCAGTCTGACCTTCATGTTTGTACACTTTTTTCATGATGTACCAACCTAAAATAAAAGCCACCATCCACATGATACTGTAGTAGTGAATTGTAAAATCTTTATAGATATTTATCCCGCTAGAAGATGGATCCCAAACAATTTGTAAAGCGTGCATATTAATCAATTTTTATATTGTAAATATATGTAATTGTAATGAATTATTTAATGCGCAATTTTTTATAAAAATTATTTTTTTGTTTGTTTTTCAGGAACAGGATCGTATCCTGACTTTCCCCAGGGATGACAACTAAATATCCGCTTAATGGCCAATCGTCCTCCATAAAACAACCCATGCTTTTTTAAAGCTTCAACAGTATAGTGCGAGCAAGTAGGTTGAAACCTGCATGTTGCAGGTGTTAAAGGAGAGATTAAGGTTTGATAAACCTTAACTAAAAAGATGAAAGGGAAAATTAGTATCTTTTTCATTTCACATAAATAAAAACAACTAGCAACTTAACAAATTTTTTAGTTAGTCGAAAATGTTGTACCATCTTTACCATCTTTTAACTGAATACCAACCGCTAATAACTCATCTCTAATTTTATCAGATAGAGCAAAGTCTTTGTTAGCTCTGGCTTCAGCTCGCATTTTTATAAGGACTTCAACAGCATCAGATAATTTTTCAGAACCATCGTCATTACAACTGTCAACGTTTTGTAAGCCTAAAACATCAAATACAAAATCATGAATAACCTTGGTTAAAACTTCTAGGTCTTTTTGTGTCACCGAAGCTTTTCCATCTTTTACTTGATTGATGAATTTTACAGCACTAAATAATTCTGCAATTAAAATAGGTGTGTTAAAATCATCATTCATTGCATTATAGCAATTGGTTTTCCATGCTTCGACATCAAAAGTGGTAATATTTGAAACTTGAAGTTTAGGCAAAATATTAATGGTATCCATTAATTTATTAAACCCTTTTTCGGAAGCTAAAAGAGCATCATTAGAAAAATCTAAAATGCTTCTATAGTGTGCTTGAAGCATAAAAAAGCGAACTACACTTGCAGAAAAAGGTTTGCTTAAATGTTCGTTTTCTCCAGTAAAAAAGTCGTTAGGTAAAATAAAATTTCCTGTAGACTTTGCCATTTTTTGACCATTAAGAGTAAGCATATTGGCATGCATCCAAGTGTTTACAGGACTTACGCCATTACTAGCTTCGGCTTGTGCAATTTCACATTCGTGATGTGGGAATTTTAAATCCATTCCGCCGCCGTGAATATCAAATTGCTCGCCTAAATATTTTGTGCTCATTGCAGTACACTCTAAATGCCAACCAGGGAAACCATCACTCCAAGGCGAAGGCCAACGCATAATATGTTGTGGTTCGGCTTTTTTCCAAAGGGCAAAATCTTGTGGATTTTTCTTGTCAGATTGCCCATCAAGTGCTCTTGTATTATGAATTAAATCCTCAACATTTCTACCGCTTAATTTGCCATAATTATTGGTTTCGTTGAACTTGAGAACATCAAAATAAACGGAGCCGTTAATTTCATAAGCGAACCCTTTGTCTAAAATATCTTTTATAATCTCAATTTGCTCTATAATATGGCCAGTAGCAGTTGGCTCTATACTAGGAGGGAGGAAGTTAAATTTGTTTAGCGTATTGTGAAAATCTACAGTGTACATTTGCACAACTTCCATAGGTTCAATTTGCTCTAAACGTGCTTTTTTTGCAATTCTGTCTTCGCCTTCATCAGCATCATTTTCTAAATGACCAGCATCTGTAATATTCCTTACGTAGCGTACTTTATATCCTAAATGTTTAAAGTACCGAAAGATTATATCAAACGACATAAATGTTCTTACATTTCCTAAATGTACATTGCTGTAAACTGTTGGTCCACAAACGTACATGCCAATGTAACCTTCGTTAATAGGTGTGAACGTTTCTTTTTTACCAGATAGTGAATTGTATATTTTTAAATCTTGATTTTGATAGAGCTGCATGTTATTTAAATAGGATTTTGATTGATAATTGAAGCTATTTTAAAATGTAGTATCTAATTTAATATAATCTAAAAACTCTCTACGAGTATCTTTGTCTTTAAATTTTCCGCCAAATTCACTGGTAACTGTACTACTTTCAATATCTCTAATACCACGTGAATTGACGCATAAATGTTTGGCATCAATAATACAAGCAACATCATCGGTATTCAATACTTTTTGAAGCTCTTCAACAATTTGAATGGTAAGGCGCTCTTGCACTTGAGGGCGTTTTGCAAAATAATCAACAATTCGATTCATTTTTGATAAGCCAACAACTGTACCGTTTGAGATATAGGCAACATGAGCTTTACCAACAATAGGTAATAAGTGGTGTTCGCATGTAGAATACACTGTAATGTTCTTTTCAACAAGCATTTCACCATATTTATATTTGTTCTCAAAAGTGGATGCTTTTGGTTTTTTGTTCGGATCTAAGCCAGCAAAAATTTCTTTGACAAACATTTTAGCCACTCTATTAGGTGTTCCTTTTAGGCTATCATCACTTAGGTCTAAACCAAGTGTTTCCATAATGCGTCTAACATCATCTTGAATAATATCAATTTTCTCTTCTTTAGATAAATTGAAAGCATCCGCTCTTAATGGTGTGTTTGTGGAGGTACCAACATGGTTATCACCTAAAGCATCAAAATCATTTATGTCTTTTTCTATTTTCATCTGTTTACTTTCTATTGTTTTTTAATCTTAATTGGTTTTAGTATAAAACATGCTCAATAATAGATTAAATTGGCAACAAAGGTAAGCATTTCCTAAATTTTAGTAATTGAATTAACAAAGTATTAATTTTGTCGAGAATATGTAATAATTTAAAGGATAAATACGTTTAGGTAATCAAAATTGACTAAATTTTGAACATTAATGAAATCAAGATTAAATGCTAGAAAAAATACATTATATAATAGTTGTTATCTTTTTAAGTATTAGTTTTTTAACTAATGCACAGACAAGCAATGCCATAAATTATAAAGCAAATATAAAAGCACCATTAACTAATAAAGAAAATGTACAATTGCAAGAGGTATTTGGAGACAAGCTCCAAAACTATGTTTTAAATAATTCACAGCGCTTAAAGGATCTTAAAAACCTATTACGAAATAGAGTTTCTGTGGTCGAATTACCAAATTTTAAAAAAGAGGCTACTTTATTATCTGAGATACCTTTATTTAATAATTACAATAAAAATTTGCGAAGAAAACGTTTTAACAAAGACACATTTAACCCTTTAAAATATAACTTTGATTTTTATTCTAATGGCACAAAAATATATAAAGTAGATCGTACAAATTATTATATAGTTATAAAGTCCCAATACCAATAATAAGCCTATTTGATGATAAAGAAAATTATTCTTTTAGTTTGTTTAATACATTCATTTGTGATATTTTCACAGGTTGAGTTGATGCGAGATGGATCGGTGACGACCTGCACAGGAACGTTTTATGATTCTGGTGGTGTAGGAGCAGATTACGCTAATAATGAATCCTTTACTTTTACGATATGGCCTAATATTCCCGGAGGGCAAGCACAGTTAGATTTTATAGCATTTAATGTTCAGCAAAATGTAGATTTTATGACCATTTATAATGGTCCTGATACCACGTATGATGTTTTAGCAACACTTACAGGGTCGATTAATCCAGTAGTAGTAACTGCTTCTCTTGCATCAATTATTGGAGGACAACCAAATCCAGGAGGATGTTTAACTATTGTGTTTACAAGTGATAATGCTACAACGGATAGTGGTTGGGAAGCTACTATTTCCTGTTTTGAGCCCTGCCAAGATATACAAGCAATAATAGATAGTACTCTTCCTGTTGCGGATATTGATGGGATTGTTAGAATTTGTCAAGGCGACCAAGTAACCTTTAATGGTAGTGGTATATTTTTGGTTGATGGAACGGGAGCAACATACGATTGGGATTTTGGAGATGGTACTACTGGAACAGGAACTACAACTACTAAAACCTTTACTGATGAAGGTATTTATACCGTAAGTTTGGTAATTACTGATACAAATCCACAAGGGTGTACAAGTACTAATATTAGCGAACAACCTGTATATGTATCGTCTACACCAGATTTTACAGGAACACAAGCTGCTGAAACGATAATATGTTTAGGAGAAGAAACTACTATTGAAGCTGTAGTTACACCAGTATTAGTTGCTGCAAGTTGTGCTAATGGAGGAGAACAAACGGCTTTGGGTGATGTACAAGGAGTTACTTTTGAATCTTCATTAGATTTAAATTGTTTTCAAGGACAAACACTTACTGATGTAGCGCAATTAGAAAGTATTTGTCTTGTAATTGAGCATACCTATATTGGCGATTTAGAAATTATAGTAAGAAGCCCTAGCGGGCAAGCTGTGACCTTGCATAATCGTGGAGGGAACTCATTATATTTAGGAAATCCTATAACTTCTGATGGTACAGGTTCTGGAGAAGGATGGGAATATTGTTTTTCAATGAATGCTACAACATTTTTACAAGATGGAGCAACAGTACAATCTGGAACGCCAAATCCAGGACTAACAGTAGTTGCAGGAACGTATTTGCCATTAGGGGATTTTAATAATTTTTTAGGAAGTACAATAGACGGACAATGGACGCTGGAAATAATAGACCACGAAATGGCTGATGATGGCACCATTTTTAGTTGGTCTTTAAATTTTGACGAAACCTTATTATCATCCAACTTCACGTTTACACCAACTATTTTTACTGAAGCTTGGGATGCTGATGCATCTATTACGAATACTGTAGGGAATACAATTACAGTACAACCAACAACTGCTGGAACACAATGCTATACCTATAGAGTTACAGATGACTTTGGTTGTGAATATACACAACAAGTTTGTATTGAAGTGCTTCCAGAAATTGTGCCTATTGTGCCTACACCTATAGAAGAATGTGATGATGCCGTTGCAGATGGTTTTACAATTTTTGACCTTACCTTAAAAGACACCGAAATTACAAGTGGTAATCCAGACTGGATTGTGTCCTATTTTGAAACTAATGTTGATGCGCAAAATGATACAAACCCAGTAAGTCCAGCAAATGCATTTACTAATACATCTAACGGACAAATTGTGTATGTGAGAGTGAATGATACTACAACAGGTTGCTTTGGTTTTACAACCTTAACTTTAAATGTTTTGTCAAATCCTGCTTCGCTTACTGATGCGCTAGATTTAATATTTTGTGATGATACAAATCCAGGAGATAATCAAGAAGTGTTTGATTTAGCTGTAAATGAAGCTTATATAATTAATGGAGAAATAGGAGTTACAGCAACCTATTATGAAACTGCTTCAGATGCACAAGCAAATATAAATGCTATTTCTAATGCAACAACTTATACTAATTTAAGTTCACCACAAACTATTTATGTAAGAGTAACCAATGATACAACGGGTTGCTTTACAGTTGTCGATTTTGATATAATTGTAAATCCTTTACCTTTAGTTACGACCGTAACCGACTTTATTGTTTGTGAAGTTAATTTTGATGGTGTTAATCAGTTTGACTTGGAGTCTAAAACTTTAGAAGTGTTAAATGGACAAAGCCAAACAGACTTCATGGTAACCTATCATATTAATCAAGCTGATGCTGATGCAGGAATTAATCCGCTAGTAAGTCCTTATACTAATATTGTAAATCCGGAACAAATTTTCGTAAATATTACAAATACCTTAACAGGCTGTGCAATTTCTACGGTTAGTTTTAATATTGAAGAAATAAATAACCCTACTGCAAATAACGATTTAATACCAATAGAGTATACTTTGTGTGATAATATTGGCAATAACGATGGTATTGCACAATTTGATTTAACTACTCAGGACGTGTATGTTTTAGATGGCCAAGATCCTAATGTATATGGGGTTACCTATTACGAAACACAAGCAGATGCCGATTTGGGTATAAATCCATTACCAATTCTTTATGAGAACATACAAAATCCACAAGTTATTTATGCTCGTGTCGAAGATATAATTACTCCAAATGCAATTTGCTACGCAACAACTAATATCAGTCTCAATGTAAATTTACTTCCTGAGTTTAGTTTAGACGATTTTTATGTACTTTGTGTAAACAACAATGGTACTGAAATTGTTGCTCCTCCGCTTTTAGACACAGGATTATCTGTGTTAGATTATACCTTTGAATGGCGCCTAGATGGAGCTGTAATTACAGGAGCGATTGGTTCTAGTTATTTAATAACACAAGCTGGAGATTACAGTGTGACAGTAACAGATAATATTACAAGTTGCCAAAGAACATTAAATACAACAGTAAATGAGAGTTCCCCTCCAATTGTGAATGCAACTGTAACATCGCTTGCGTTTTCTGATAATAATGTTATTGAAGTTGAAGTTATTGGAATTGGTGTTTATGAATATAGTTTAGATGGTGGGCCATGGCAGGAAAGTAATGTGTTTGAAGACGTATCTTTAGGAGAACATGTAATTACAGTTCGGGATTTAAATGGTTGCGGTATAGGATCTGATACAGTTATCGTTTTAGATTATCCAAAATATTTCACCCCAAACGGCGACGGCTTTAATGATACCTGGAATATCGCCGGGATTAATACACAACCAACAGCTCGCATTTTTATTTTTGATAGATTTGGCAAATTGTTAAAGCAACTAAGTTCTACTGGAATTGGTTGGAATGGAACATTTAATGGTGCCAATTTGCCTGCTGCCGATTATTGGTTTACGGTACAATACTTAGAGCCAAGTGACGGAACATTAAAACAGTTTAAGGCGCATTTTGCTTTAAAAAGGTAGTCTCCTGTTTGTCTGTCTAAATTCCTAGAAGTATTAAAAGCACTAATGAGGTAAATTTTTAGCATGTAGGGAATAATTGCTTTATCTTCATTATAGAGTTGACAAAGTTAAATTTTGTCGAGAATATGTAATAATTTGTAGGATAATTACATCTAGGTTCTCAAAATTCCTTATTTTTCCCGTTTTTAGTTTCATTTTTTATGATTTATTAAAGTTGTTTTATGAAGAATTTATCGGTTTTAATAATATTGGTTAGTTCAATGACTGTATTTGCTCAGAAAAGTATGAGTAATAAGGAAATTCTACAGCTATATTCTACTCAATTACATTTAAATGCTAATCAATTTAAGCAGTTTCGTATAATATTTAAGAAATATAAAACTAAACTCAATAAAAAGACTTCCAATTCAGAGTTTAATAAAGTTAATAAATTGAGAGATCTTGAAATTTATGAGATACTTAGTAAGGAACAATTCAATGCTTACAAAAAAGAGAAGTTAGAACTAGAACCTAAATTAAAATATAGATTTGAATAATAAATTAGCCTCAAAATTTTATTACATGAAACCTAGCTTATTTTACATCCTAATTCTTTTATTTTTTTTTAAAATTGATGTAGCCTTTAGTCAGGGTGCTACTTGTGGTGACGCTGAGCCATTTTGTGCAGGAGATACGACTTTAATTTTTCCAAACACCACAGTAGGTTTTGCAGAAGCTGGGCCAGATTATAATTGTTTAAGTACACAGCCAAATCCAGCATGGTACTTTATTCAAATTAATCAATCGGGAAATTTAACTTTTAATATTGTTCAAAATACACAAGCAGATTTAAGTGGTACAGGATTGGATGTAGATTTTATTGCTTATGGGCCTTTTAATAACACAAATGTTTGCGATCAATTAACAGATGCTAATAGAGTAGATTGCAGTTTTTCTGGAGCTGCTATTGAAAACTTCACTATTATAAATGCACAACCAGGTGAAATTTATGTATTACTTATTACTAATTTCAGTGGTCTACCTGGATTTATACAATTACAGCAAACCAATGCTGGTGCTGCTAATGCAGGTGCTACAGATTGTTCTATTGTAAATACAACGAATCTTTGTGAAGGTGATATTATAAGTCTTGATGCTACAACTAATAATGCTGTTATTTATGAATGGGCTAAAGATGGTGTTTTATTACCAGCAGAAACGGGTCCTGTTTTAAATAATGTAATGGCTCCAAGTGCTACTTATACGGCTATTGCTTATGATAATACAGGTAACATTCTTATAGACTTTGAGTTTATTGTCGTTTTTCATAGTGTGCCAATTGCATTTCAAGCTAATGATATGTTACAATGTGATGACAATAACGATGGTTTTTTTAGTTTTGATTTAACAACACAAAATGCACAAATTCTTGGAGGACAAATTGCTATTCAATTTAATATCACTTATCATACTTCACAAGGAGATGCCGATTTGGGTATAAACGGTCTTTTATCACCCTACACAAATACATCAAATGCACAAACTATTTTTGCGCGTATAGAAAATAATGATAACATAGATTGTTTTGATACTACTAGTTTTTTGATTGAAGTTTTTGATAGTCCTACAGCCAATCAACCCTTAGATTTTGTGTTGTGTGATAATATGGATGATGCAGATGATACCAATGGGATTGTAACATTTGATTTAACAACAAAAGTTCCCGAAGTATTAGGGGCTCAATTAACTACAGATTTTGAAGTTAAGTTTTATTATACACAAGCAGATGTAGATGCGGCAATTATTGGAACAGAAATAACAACACCTATACAAAACACAAGCAATCCGCAGCCTATTTTTGCTAGGATAGAGAATAGATTAAATACTTCATGTTACGATACAACCACATTTAATCTAGTTGTAAACCCACTTCCGGTTGTAACAGCAATAGTAGAGTTAACGCAATGTGATAATGATACTGATGGATTTACAGATTTTAATTTAACAGAAGCGAATACATTAATATCTAACAATGCAGCTAATGAAATATTTACTTATTATTTGACTAATCCACAAGCGCAAACGGGATTACTAACAGACCAGATTACTAACTTTATAAATTATACAAATCCTATAGCATTAAGTAGTGTTGTTTATGCTAGAATAGAAACTAGTAATGGATGTTTTAGAACAGCAAGAATAGATTTAGTTGTAGGTGCGACTCAAATTCCTGCAGCATTTAATTTAACTTATGAGATTTGTGATGATAAACTCATTGATAACGACAATACCAATGGTATTGCGACTTTCGATTTTAGTAATGCTACTGCTCAAGTAGAAGCGTTGTTAGATATTAATGTAT